>DATFVL010000016.1 GCA_035260325.1 Candidatus Methylomirabilota bacterium
CCGCCGGCAGCCCGCCCGCCGGCAGGCGGAAGAGCCCGACGGGCGCCAGGACAACCGACGCGATGCCCACCGACGACCAGAGGAAAACGAGCTGATCCTGCGCCCGTTTGGCCAGGGCGTTCCAGGCCGCGTGGAACGCCGCGGCGGCGACGACCAGGGCGAGGGCGGGGCCGGTCACGGGGCCATCTTAACGGAACTTCCGGTGGTTAAAGGCCAAAAACGCCTCTATTGACAAGGGTTTGGCGGACGGTGTAGACTGCGGCGCTCATGATTACGGTCCCCGCGCGGCGTGTAAAGCAGTTCGGCGTCGAGTTCTACCAGGCCGGCCTCTCCGCCAAGGACATCGATCGGCTGGTGAAGTTCGAGGTGCTCGGTTACACGGGCGGGCCGCAGAACGACGAGCCCAAGAAGAAGAGCCGCATGAGCTCCCGCTCGCGCGTGAACTGGGACATGCTCGAGAAGCGGATCGGCGAGAGCGAGGCCGCCTATCAGCGCCCCGTCATCCGCCGGAAGATCGACGAGCTCGTGGCCTACTACCGCGAGTGCAAGGACGCGGCGACCCTGCCGGCGATCCCGGGCGCGGTGATCATCACCTCGGAGAAGCGCTTCACCTTCACCCCGGTCGCGGGCCACCACGACCTCGGGCTGCTCCAGATCCCCGAGGAGCACGGCGTCCTGCGCGTGCTCGACGGCCAGCATCGCCTCCTCGCCCTGCACGCGCTCTCCCAGCAGGGCGAGACCTTCGGCATCGACGTGCCCGCGGTCCTCTTCGACGCGCTCGACGCCCGCCAGATCGTCGAGCTGTTCGTGACGATCAACGCCAAGCACACGCGGCTGAACCCGTCGCACATCATCAGCCTCGCGGGCCGCAAGCTCTACCCCGACCCGAACCAGGCCCTCGCCCACGACGTGATCCGCTCGCTCAACGAGGACGACACCTCGCCGCTCCACGGCGAGATCAAGATGCTCGGCACCGGGCGCGGGCGCGTGAGCCAGGCGCCGCTCGCCGAGGAGATCGTGGACTTCCTCGAGACCGTCGAGAAGCTCGGGAGCGGCGGCAGAATCCAGGAGATCCGCCAGGGCGCCAAGCGCTTCTTCCTGAACTACGTGAAGGCGCTCTCGACGACGTTCCCGAGCGCGTGGGCCGGCCGGAAGTACTCGATCAAGACGGGCGCCGCCCTCCGGGCGTTCATCCGGGCCGCGCCCGACGTCATGGCGCGCGCGAAGGAGCTGCGCCGCGACCCGTTCGACCTGAACGCGATCCGCGAGGCGATCAAGCCCTGGGGCGAGCGCCTCCGCGATCGGCGCTTCGAGACCGAGGGCGAGTGGAAGCTGAAGCTCGCCGGCGGCACGCGGGGGACCGTCGAAATCCTCACGCGCGAGCTGCGCGAAGCGCTGCGCTAGCCGGCCCTCACCCGGCACGCCTCCGAAAGGAGCACGTCGCATGAAACGCCTGGCCCTGACCGTCGTCGTCCTCGCGTGCGCCGCGTCCGTCGCGCTGGCCCAGGTCGACGCCGTCCGCAAGCCGCTGCCGGCGCCGGTCAAGGCCAAGCTCGGCATGCTCAACGTGCCCGCGCTCTCGCCCCTCTTTCTGCTGCCCGAGTACGCGGCCGCGTACAACGTCCAGGTCGAGACCGTGATGTTCCAGCGCTTCGCCGACGCGCGGACCGCTCTCGCCTCGGGCGATCTCGACATCACCGCGTTCGGCCCGCAGGACATCTCGCTCGCCGTCGGGCAGGGTGCCAGGTCGCTCGTCGGCGTCGCCGGCGTCGGCTCGGGCAACGACTGCCTCGTTGTGCGCAAGACCGAGGACATCCGCGACTGGAAGGACCTCGGGGCGAAGCGGATCGGGATCGGCGCGGGATCGATCTCGTGGCTCAAGTTCGCCGCCTCGGTCCAGGAGCACGGCGTCGACTACGGCGGCCTCAAGATCACCAACATCGTCGGCGGCGGGGCCAACTACCTCAAGGCGCTCCAGGGCAAGGAGATCGACCTCGCCGTGGTCTGGCAGCCGTTCTGCGCCCAGGGCATCCTCGACGGCTACGCGCAGTACCCGACGCTCGATCACAACCGCTCGAAGGCCGTCGGCGGCCTGATCTCCGTGCTGGCCGTGAACCGCGGCTTCATGGAGAAGAACCACGACGCCGTCCAGCGGCTCGTGGTCGCCTACGTGGACGTGCTCAAGTTCGCGCAGGCGAATCCGCAGCGGTGGTCGAAGATCTACGCCGAGCGAGCGGGGCTGCCCGAGGCGGTGGCGGCCGAGTCGATCCGCATCACCAGGCTCGACGCGACCCTGCCGCTCGCCGCGATCACGCGCATCTCCAAGTTCCTCCCCGACAACGGCGTCATCGCGCGCGACGTGTCGGGCGAGATCGCGCAGCACTACACGTACGAGTTCCTGAGCAAGGCCACCGGGAAGTCGCCCGCGGAGCTGGGCCAGAACCAGTAAGCGGTCGGGCGTGTCGCGACGCGGCCCGTGGTTCGCACTTCTCCCGCTGGCGCTGCTGCTCCTCTGGCACGTCGCCGTGGCACGGCAGTGGGTCGCGCCGGGGATCATCCCGGCGCCCGCGCAGGTCGCCGGGTCCTGGTCGACGTGGATCGTCGGCGCGCCCGGCAAGAGCCTCTCGCCCTACTCGGGGACCTGGCTCGCGAACGTCCTCTACTCGTCGCGGCGCGTGCTCGAGGGCTTCGCGATCGCCGCGCTCGTCGGCATCCCGCTCGGGCTCATGATCGGCTGGAACCGGCTCGCCGCGAAGCTCGTCGATCCCTCGATCCAGCTCCTCCGGCCTGTGCCGATCACCGCGTGGCTCCCGTTCTCGATCGCCGTCTTCGGCATCTACGACGCGGGCGCGCTCTTTCTCATCGGGCTGGGCGCCTTCTACCCGATCGTGGTGAACACGACCCACGGCGTGCGGGACACCAACCTGCTCCTGCTGCGCGCCGCCCGCATGCTGGGTGCCGGCGAGGTCACGATTCTCCGCAAGGTCGTCCTCCCCTCGGCGCTGCCGTCGATCTTCACGGGGCTGCGGCTCGGGGTGGGCGTGGCGTGGACGGCCGTGATCGTCGCCGAGATGATCGCGGTGAAGTCGGGGCTCGGGTACGTGCTCTGGGACGCCTACTACGTCGGGCGGATGGACATCTGCGTGGCGACGATGTTCTCCGTCGGGATCCTGGGGTTCGTCTCCGACCGGATCATCCACGGCGCCTCGCGGCTCCTCCTGCGCTGGCGGACGCTCGAGGCCCATGCCTGAGCGCGCCGCCGTCCGGCTCCTCGGCGTCTGGAAGGAGTTCGTCAAGCGGGGGCGGCGCGTGGAAGCGCTGCAGGCGATCGACTTCGCGGTGGAGCCGAACGAGTTCGCCGCGATCCTCGGCCCGTCTGGCTGCGGCAAGTCGACGCTGCTCAACATCGTCGCCGGCTTCGACCGGCCCACGCGCGGCGAGGTGCTCGTGAACGGCGCGCGCGTCGAGCGCCCCGATCCGAGCCGCGCCGTCGTCTTCCAGGAGCCCGCGCTCTTTCCCTGGTACACCGTGCTCGACAACATCACCTTCGGCCCGAAGACCCAGCGCCTGGCGGCCGAGGTGTACGGCCCCAGGGTGGACGCGCTGCTCGAGCAGGTCGGACTCAGCGGGTTCGGCTCCCACTACCCCGCGGAGCTCTCGGGCGGCATGAAGCAGCGCGTGGGCATCGCGCGCGTCCTCGTGATGGAGCCCCAGGTGCTCTTGATGGACGAGCCGTTCGGGAGCCTCGACGCCCAGACGCGGCTGGTGATGCAGGAGCTCCTCCTCTCGGTGTGGGAGCGCCGTCACCACACCGTGCTCTTCGTCACCCACGACATCGAGGAGGCGCTGCTCCTGGCGGACAGCGTGTCGGTGATGACCGCGCGCCCGGGCCGCATCAAGAAGCGCATCGCCGTCGAGCTTCCGCGCCCGCGCCTGCTCGAGGTGACGACCTCCCCGCGCTTCAACGAGCTCAAGCGCGAAGTGCTGGCGCTGATCCGTGAGGAGAGTCTCCGCGCGGCGGCGGAGTGAGCGCGACGCGAGCGTGACCGATCGAGCCTAGACCGCGCCGTCCTTCCGTAGCGCCTTGATCTCCTCCGCGCTGTAGCCCAGCTCGCGCAAGATCTCGTCGGTGTGCTGGCCGTGCGTCGGCGGCGGGCGGCGGATGGCGCCGGGCGTGCGCGAGAGCGTGGCCGGAAGCCCCTGCACCTTGATCTCGCCGCGCTCCGGATGGCGCACGGGCTGCGCCATGCCGAGGTGCTGGATCTGCGGGTCCTCGAAGACCTGCTTCACGTTGTAGATCGGTCCGGACGGCACGCCCGCCTTGTTGAGCGCCTCGATCCACTCGGCGCCCGTCTTCTTCACGAGAATCTTGTCCAGCTCGGCGTTCAGCTGCTTGCGGTTCTTCGAGCGGTCGTGGATCGTCTTGAAGCGCGGGTCGTCCACCAGCTCAGGCACGCCGAGCGCGGTGCAGAGGCGCCGGTACATCGTCTGGCCCGAGGCGGCGATGTTGATGTGGCCGTCGGCGGTCGTGAAGACGCCGGTGGGGATGCCGGTCGGGTGATCGTTGCCCGCCTGGGGCGGGATCTCGCCGTCGATCAGCCAGCGCGCAGCCTGGAAGTCGAGCATCGTCACCATCGCCTGCAGCAGCGAGGTGTGCACCCACTGGCCCTTGCCCGACTTCTCGCGCTCGAGTAGCGCGACGAGGATGCCCTCCGCGAGGTACATCCCGGCCGTGAGGTCTGCGACGGGAATGCCGACGCGCACCGGCCCCTGCCCCGGCAGACCGGTGATGGACATGAGCCCGCCCATCCCCTGGGCGATCTGGTCGTAGCCGGGCCGGTCGGCGTACGGGCCCGTCTGGCCGAAGCCCGAGATGGAGCCGTAAACGAGCCGCGGGTTCACCTTCGAGAGCGTCTCGTAGTCGATGCCGAGACGCCTCTTCACGTCGGGGCGGAAGTTCTCGACGACGACGTCGGCCTTCGCGACGAGCTTTTTCAGAATTTCGATGCCGCGCGGGTGCTTCAGGTCGAGCGTCATCGCGCGCTTGTTGCGGTGGAGGTTCAGGTAGTCGAAGCCCAGCGCGGTGGAGTCGCCCTCCATCTCCTCGCGCGCCTCCACCTTGATGACGTTGGCGCCCATGTCGGCGAGCCGGCGCACGGCCGTGGGGCCGGAGCGGGCGCGCGTGAGGTCGATGACGGTCAGGTGCTCGAGTGGAAGCGGCATCGCGGGGTCACTCCAATGGAAAGTTGGCTTTGAGGATCTCGAACGTCTTCGTCCCGCCCGGCAGCTGCGCGGTCACACGGTCGCCCACCTTCTTGCCGATCAGCGTGCGCGCCAGCGGCGCCAGGATCGAGATGCGGCCGCGGGCGGGCTCGGCCTCATCGGAGCCGACGATCTGATAGCGCACCTCTTTGCCGGTCTCGTCCTCGAGGAGGACCGTCGAGCCGAAGGTGACGCGCTCGCCCGCGGTCGGCGGCTCGATGACCTCTGCGGCGCCCACCTTCGTCTCGAGGGCCGCGATCCGGCCTTCGATGAAGCCGAGCTTCTCCCGCGCGGCGTGGTACTCGGCGTTCTCCGAGAGATCGCCGTGCTCGCGCGCCTCGCCGATCGCCTTGGAGATGGCCGGTCGCTCGACGCGCTTCAAGCGGTCGAGCTCCTCCTTGAGCTTCTCGTACCCGGGGCGCGTCATCGGCGTCCGCTGGACCGCCATCGCCCCAATAACTTACCATGCGCGGTCGGACGGTCTAGCGGCGTGGTCCCGCCGGCGGGCGAACCACGACGGGGGCCGGGCCCTCGAGCAGGCCAGCCGCGAAGACCACCTTCTCGCCCTCGGCGCCGGCGGTCCCGGCCGTCGTGATCTGCCCCGCGACATAGCGAGCGAGGGCGAGAACGTCCACCGCGCCGGTCGGGTCAGCCGCCGCGCCCTCGGCGCCCTTCAGGAAAAAGTGCGTGAGGAGCCCCTGGCCGAGCTTCTCGTCCTCGAGAGAGAGGGTCGCCGCGAGGACGAACCGTCCGGGGCGGAGGGGCACCGCCGCGTAGGGCGCGGGCGATCCGGCCCGCGTGTCGAGGATGACGAAGACGCGGCCCGCCTTGAGCGCATTCACCCGGCGCAGCACGTCCGCCAGCGCGAGCGTCGTCGCGTCGACGTGGCCGGTCTCGGCGTCGTACGGGACGAGCTGCTCGCCGGTGCCGTGCGACGCGAAGTAGACGAGCACGGTGTCGTCGGGACCGGCCTCGCCGAGCGCGTCGAACGCGATGAGGATCCCCCGGCGCGTCGCCTGCGCGTTCTCGAGCAGCGTCACCTTGCCCGGCGTGCCCGGAATCAGCGGTAGGAGGCGGTCGCGCACCGCCCGCGCGTCGGACACGGCGCTTCGGAGACGCGGGAGCGAGGCATCGCCATACGTGTCGATCCCGACGAGGAGCGCGAAGACCTTGCCGACGATCTGGAGGCCCGCGCCGGCGGGGCGGGGCGCGAGGACCACGCTCAGGCTCACAAGCGTCAGCACCAACAGCAACAGGCTCAAGGGTCGATCTCCTCGATCAGCTCGTTGGCGCGCCATGTGTCCCCTCCTCAGCCCCGGGGTGCACGGATCCGGGTCGAGACGTCGATCTTCGCCCCGGCGCGGGCGCCGTCGATCCACGACTGCCACGCAAGGCTCTGCTTCTGCGCGACCACTTGCTTCGCGACCGCCGCGCGCTCGGCCTCGAGCCCGCTCATGTCGGGCGCCGGGCGCTCGAGCACCTTGAGCACGTAGTAGCCCTGCGCGGCCTTCACGGGCTCCGTGATCTGGCCCGCCGGCACCCCGAGCGCCGCGAGCATCGCGTCCGCCGGCAGCTTGTCCGCGGGCTTCGCGCGCGAGAAGCGCGGGGTTTCGCCGGTCTGGGCCCCCGCCTTCTTCGCCGCCGCGGCGAAGTCACCCGCTTTGGCGTCGACGGCGAGCCGGCGCGCGCGCTCGAGGACGGCCGCCTCCGCCTTCTCGCGCTTCGCGGCCGCGGCGACCTTGTCGCGGACCTCGGCGAGAGGCGGCACGCCGGCCGGGATCGCCTCGACGAACTTCGCGATGACGAGGCCCGCAGGCGTCCGGACGGGCGCGGACACGCCGCCCTGCGCGAGGGCGAACACCGCGTCCTCGAGCGGATCGGGACGGGCGAGCATCGGGAGCCGCTCGGCGCGGCCGACCGTGGACGCGGCGACCGTGAGCCCGAGCGCCTTCGCCTCGGCCTCCCAGTCCTTCGCGGTCTGGAGCTTCGGGCGGACCTCCGCGGCCTTCGCGGCCGTGGCGCGCTCGGCCGCCTCCGCCTGGAGCTTTTCGCGAATCTGCGCCGCGACGGCCTTGAGGGGCGTGAGGCCGCCCGGCTTGACGTCGAACACCTTGATCGCGTGGTAACCGAACGGCGTCCGCACCGGCTGCGGCGAGACCTCGCCCTTCTTGAGCGCGAAGACCGCGCGCTCGAACTCCGGGACCATCTCGCCCTGCTTCACGAGGCCGAGGTCACCGCCCTTGGGCGCCGTGCCCGGGTCCTCGGACAGATCCTTCGCGAGCTTGGCGAAGTCCTCACCCGCCTTCGCGCGGCGGATCACGTCGGCGGTCTTCGCGCGGGCCTTGTCCTCCGCTTCGCTCCCACCGGTCTCGGCCACACGCGCGAGCACGTGCGCGACGCGTGCCTGGCGCGGCGCCTCGAACTCCTTCGCGTGCCCCGTGTAGTACTTCTGCACGTCGGCCTCGGCCACGGGCTTGACGAAGTCCTTCTGCGCGAGCGTGACGTACTGGATACGACGCCGCTCCGGCTGGCGGAACTCGGCGGAGTGCGCCGTCAGGTACGCTTGCAGCTCCGCGTCGGTCACCGTCGTCGCCGAGAGGATCGGGCCCAGCTCGACCAGCGCCCACGCCGCGCGGGCCTGGTCGTGGCGGAACGCGTACGCCTCCTCGACCTCGGCCGGCGTGGCCTTCACGCCGCTCCGCACCGTGCTCTCCGCCTTGAGCCGCGTCAGCTCCTGGCGCGCCTCGGCCTCGAAGGCCGCGGCGGTCATGCCGCGCCCCCGCAGGAACGCCTGGTACAGGCGCAGGGCGAAGCGACCGTTCTCCTGGAAGGCCCGCACCGCATGGATCTGCTCGTTGAGCTCCTCGTCCGAGACCTCGAGGCCCTCGCGCCGCGCGCGCTGCACGATCAGCTCCTCCTGGACGAGATCGTTGACGACCTGCTGCGGGAGCCCGAGCTGCTCGGCGAGCTCCGACGAGAAGCGGTCGCGGTAGACCTGCCGGTAGGCCTCCACGTACGCCTGGTAGCGGTGCTGGAAGCGCTCGATCGAGACCGACTCGCCGTTGACCGTGGCGACCGTGTCCGGCGTGGGCCCGCCGCCGACGCCCCGGGAGCCGAAGATGAAGAGCGAGGCGACGAAGGCCGCGACCACGACGAGCAGACCGACCTGGAGGACCTTCCGGTAGCGGCGCATCGCGCTGATCATCGGCGCCCGCTACTCCTCGGGATCGAGACGGCGCAGGCCGGGCTCCGGCCCGCCCTCCTCCGGCACCACGCGGCGCGCGACCGTGATGAACCCGGTGTGCGCGACCATGCGGTGGAACGGCCGCACGGACTGGCCCTCGATGTTCCAGGGCCGGTAGAGGGTCTCGAACGTCTCCACGAGCGCCCAGTGCCGGTCGTGCTGGAGCGCCTCGGCGATCTGGTGGGACTGGATGATCGTCGGCACGTAGCAGAGGAAGATCCCGCCCGGACGGAGCGCCTCGGCGATGAGCTTCACGAGCTTCCACGGCTCGGGCAGATCGAGGAGGACGCGGTCCGCCGGCGGCTCCTCCGGCAGCCCGTCCTCGACCGGGCGGAGCCGCACCGTGAGGTTCGTCACGTCGCCGAGGCGCATGTGGATGTTCGCCACGGCCCGCCGCGCGAACTCGTCGCGCTGCTCGTACGTGATGACGCGCCCCTCGGGCCCGACCGCGCGCAGCAGCGCCAGCGTGAGCGCGCCCGACCCCGTGCCGGCCTCGATCACGCGGCAGCCCGGGTAGACGTCGGCCCAGAAGAGGATCATCGCGAGGTCCTTGGGGTAGATGACCTGCGCGCCGCGCGGCATGTCGAGCACGTACTCGGCGAGCGTGGGTCTGAACGCGAGATAGCGGAGCCCCAGCGATGAGCGTAGCCACGTCCCCTCGGGCCGGCCGATGATCGCGTCGTGCGAGATCCAGCCGCGATCGGAGTGGAACGTCTCCGACTTCCGGAGGAAGATCAGGTGGCGCTTGCCCCGCTGATCGATGAGCAGGACCTGCTCACCGTCCTGGAACGCGCTGCCATCGTTCATCGGTCTTGCGGGCGCGGTAGGAAGCGCGCGGTCACGAACCCGGCGAGCGGCATGAGCGCGCTGAGCGTGAGCGCCGCCGGCAGGCCCCAGCGATCGGCGACCGCGCCGAGCGCGGTGACACCGAGGCCGCCGGCACCGATGGCGAAGCCCACGATGAGCCCCGACGCCATCCCCGCGTTGCGCGGCAGGTAGGCCTGGCCGAGGACGACCGACACGGAGAAGCTCGACGTCAGCACGGCGCCGTAGAGACCGAGCATGACGAACGCGAGGACGCCGCTCGTGTGGACGAACAGGAGCCCGAACGGGATCGCCGCGAGGAACACCCACCGCATGAAGAAGCGCGGCCCGACGCGGTCGGCGAGCGGGCCCGCGGCCACGGTGCCGAGCGCGCCCGCGCCGAGGAACACGAAGAGCACCGTGCCGACGAGCCGCGGGTCCGCCTTGAGGTAGTCCAGGTAGTAGAAGGGCACGAACGTCGTGAAGCCGAGCGTCGCCCACGAGCGCACGGCGACGAGGGCGATCAGGAGCGCCATCGCCCTGGGCATGTTCACGCCGCGTGCCATCGCCGCCGGCGTCTGCACCGGCGCGGCGGCGCTGTTGATGCGCGGGAGCATCGCGAGGATCAGCCCGCCGACGATCAGCGACGGCACGAGCATCGCCAGCGTGCCCGAGAGCGCGACGCCGGTGACGAGGGCCGTGGCGACCGGGGCGCCGAGCGCCAGGCCCGCGTTGCCGCCGAGCGAGAACCACGAGAGCGCCGTCGCCTTCCGGTCGCCGGCCACGCCCGTCGCGGTCTTGTAGCCTTCCGGGTGCCACGACGCGACGGCGAACCCCATCACGAGCACGAGCGCGAGGATCGCGCCGTAGCCGGGCGCGACGCCGATCAGCGCGAGGCCCGCGCCCGAGAGGAACACCGACGCCGGCAGGAGCCAGCGCCGCGCGATCCGGTCCGAGAAGTAACCGAAGAGCGGCTGGATGAGCGACGAGGCCAGGTTCCCGACGAGCACGATCGTCGCCGCCTGAGCGTAGCTCAGCCCGTGCGCCTTCCGGAGAAACGGGAGCACCGCGGGGAGCGCGCCCTGGTTCAAGTCGATGACGAGGTGCCCGAGCGCCAGCAGCGCGATCAGCTTCGTGTGGGGCCGCACCCGCGCCGCGCCCGCGGCAAAGGTGGTGACGGCCGTCGAGTCAGCCATGACCTGCCAATGGTACACTACTCGTCGCGGTGGACGCATTCTCCCGGCTCGAGATCCGCGAGCTCGGCCACGTCTCGCTGTTCGTCCGCGACCTCGCGGCCACGCGCCGCTTCTATCACGACGTGCTCGGCCTGGCGGAAACGGGTACCGGCAAGGGCGGACGCATCCTCTTCTTCTCCGCCGGCGTCCACCATCACGACGTCTCGTGCGAGCTCGCGCGCGCCGAAGGGCCGGGACCGCAGCCCAAGGGCGTGCCCGGCCTCTACCACATCGCGTTCGAGGTCGGAGGGTCGCTCGAGAAGCTGGCGGGCGCGCGCCGCTGGGTGGAGTCGCGGGGCCTCACGCCGTTCGGCGAGACGGCCACGTCGTTCTCGGTGCGCGATCCCGACGGGCACGAGATCGAGCTCTACGTCGATCCCGCCGCCGGGCGGCGCTAGCCCGGGGCGCGCCTACTCGCTGAGGTCGACGCGGCGCATCGCGACCGCCGAGTCGATGGACTGCCCGAGCACCGCCGGATCGACCGGCTTCGTCACGTAGTCAAAGGCGCCGAACGCGAGGGTCCGCTTGGCGAGCTCGACGTTTCCGCTCTCGCAGACCATGATGACCTTGACGTCCGGCGCGAGCGCGACCATGGTCGGGAGCACGCCGACACCCGAGAGCCCCGTCATCTCGACGTCGAGCAGCACGACGTCGGGCGCGCGCTCCACGAAGGCGCGCACCCCCGACGCGGCGTCGTGCGCCAGACGCACCTCGTAGCCCTTCCGGACGAGCATCTGCTGGAGCTCCGCGCGCGCCGCCGCGTCGTCCTCCACGAGGAGGATCGTGGCCGGCCCGCGGCGCCGCGCCGCGGGCTCCTGCGGCGGCGGCGCGGGCTCCGGGGGGAGCTCCCCGTGGAGGGCGGCGATGATCGCCGACGGGTCGAGCGGCTTCGTGAACACGGCGGCGGCGCCGAGCGCGCGG
>DATFVL010000017.1 GCA_035260325.1 Candidatus Methylomirabilota bacterium
TTTCTTTTTCTAGGTCTCTTTGCTGTTTTGGCAGGCTCGTCGATACTTTTGCGTCTCACGTCAACTTATAACGATTCTTACACGCTTTCCGGATTTCATGTTCAGAAGCAGGGGCTCAGTAGTTTGCTGTTGGTCCTGGCCCTGCTTACAGTTTCTATTTCGGGCTATGTCAATGCCAAGAGTAAGGCATCCAGAGTAACGTTGTTAGTTTCCGCTGGAGGCTTGCTCCTTATTACAGTGTTATTCGTTCCGCCGGAAATGATCAAATTTAATCAGCGGGTAAATAATGGAACTTTAGTTGAAAGACCTGGGAGCCTCAATCCACTCATGATGTCCGCCTACAAAGGGGATCTTCGGGAAATGGAAAGACTGATCAAAAACGGCGCAAAGGTCAATGCCCGAAACGATGTCAACAATACGGCGCTTCATTTTGCCGCGGGAGCCACCCCCATTCAGAATCAAATATATCGTGGAAGCCCTGAAGCGGTGACCTATCTCATTGAGCACGGAGCGGATGTAAACGCTCAAAACAATGCGAAGATCACTCCTTTGATGGACGCGGTTTATAACAATAACTTGGAAAGTCTCAAAATCCTCATAGCTCGCGGAGCCGACGTAAATAAGATGTCCCGGTACAATGAGACCGCTTTAAGCGCAGCGATGATTCGCGCCTCTGGCCGCGCTGACACCTTCGGCAACCGATATCGCGACATGGCCATTGAACTACTCCGGCACGGCGCAGACCCCAATTTCAAGGACTTTACAGGCCGTACCCCTCTGCAAACGGCAGAGAAGTTTCACGAAGTCGGTTTAGCAAGAGAACTCAAAGAGCACGGAGCAAAATAGGGATTTATAGGTTGAGCCGAGCTTCGCGAGAAACCTTGCCAGGGAACCTAATTTGATTCGTTTTCACACCGTGTGCGTTGGTGTGGCTCTCGAAGCGGTCAGTCTGCTCGTGCCCGCGGCGAGCGCCGCCGGTGCCGCCGAGTGCATGGACCGGTTCCCTGAAGGGCGGTACGGGATCCCCCGCGCCCATCCGGTGATTGCGTCCGGGAAGGCAAGCGTCGACGGGTACTCGCCGCTCTACGTCCGTACGCAGGCTGTGGCGATCACCAAGCCCGAGGACTGCAAGTACGTCTACACGTTCGACGTCTTCCGGCTCGTGGAGTCGCCGACCGCGCTGCTCGCCGGATGCATCGGCGACTTCGACGGCAACGGCCAGCCTGACGTGGCGCTCCTGATGAAACGGCAGAGCGACGGGCGGGTCGTGCCAGTCGTCTTCCGGTCACAGGGAGTGGGATACGACATCACGCTGATCGACGACATTACAGACCCGTACGGGTTCAATGAGGATCCGAGCGTGTGGCCCGGGCCGTTCTGCCATCCGAAACCTCCGAGCGGAGTCTTCGAGTCGGTGGTGGGAGGCAAGGTGACGGTCGTGGGCGATCTCTTCACCATCGGCTGGAAAACGTACTTCTGGAACAGGGCCACCAGCCGCTTCGATGCGATCCTGACGAGCGACTGACGAGCAGCGTGACGGCGCGCACGATAGGAACGTGACCCTCCGGAGACGGAGTATTGCCATGCCAACTCGTCGGGCTTCAGCGGGCAGAGCCTACTCGATCTTGCGCCCGAAAGAAGGAAATGCGGGCTTAAGCGCCTCTCGCCCCGCGACCGCGAGCGCATTCTCGCGGTCCTCGCCGCGACGCGCGACGACCCCATCCAGGGAGACATCGAGCATCTCAAGAATCAACCATAAATGCCTCATCAAGAAGTCTTGGGTCTTGCTTCTCGCAACGGTGGCCTTGGCCCAAAGCGCCGGCGCCGCCAGCGCGTTCCTCGACCTTCAGACGCCGACGGGGACGATTCACGGGACGCTCGAGATCCCCCGAGGCCCGGCGCCCATTCCGATCGCGCTCCTGTGTGCCGGTTCCGGCCCCACCGATCGCGACGGCAACGACTCGGCCGGCAAGAATAACAGCCTCAAGCTGCTCGCCGAGGGGTTGGCCGAGCATGGGATCGCCACGCTCCGGTTCGACAAGCGCGGAGTCGGAGCGAGCCGAGCGGCGGCGCCGCGAGAAGAAGGCCTTCGGTTCGATGTGTACGTCGATGACGCCGTTGCCTGGATCGATCAGCTCCGGCGTAACCCCCGGTTCAAGGGGCTCGCGGTCGTCGGTCACAGCGATGGCGCCTTGGTCGGCATCGTTGCGGCGACCCGAGTCGCCGTCGACACCATTGTCGCCATCAGCGGCGCCGGCCGGCCGGCCGATGACGTTCTGCTCGACCAACTGACGAGGCAACTCGCGAGCCAGCCCCGTGCACTGGAGGAAGCGCGGCGCATCCTCGGGGAGCTCAGAGCGGGGCGTACCGTCCCCAAGGTCGATGCGGGCTTTGCCGCACTCTTCCGGCCCAGCGTCCAGCCGTATCTGATCTCGTGGTTCCGCTACGACCCCACGCGCGAGCTGGCGAAATTGACGATCCCCGTCCTGATCGTCCACGGAACGACGGATCTCCAGCTCAACACTACTGAAGCTCGAGCTCTGACTCGCGCCAAGCCCGATGCCCGGCTGGAGATCATCGAAGGGATGAATCACGTCCTCAAGATCGCGCCGGGTGATGCGCAGGCCAACCTCGCGACTTACACCAACCCCACGCTGCCGCTGGCGCCAGAATTGGTCGAGACCGTGGCCAAGTTCCTGAGACAAGCTTGGGGTCTTTGAACGAGGGTAAGACCCGGTGGCTGACCGCGCCGATCCTGGCTGCACATTCGCGCTGCGCCGATTCCGGGAATAGCACGGTATCGCCTCGAGGGAGATCCGACCCGTGCGGCCGGCGCGCGATGCTCATCGAGCTCGTCGCCCTCTCACGGCTCATGCCGGATTCGCCGGCACTGAGAAAGCGCGTGCGGAACATACTCGACCACCTGACGTGCAAGCGAGACCACGAGAAGAAGATTGAGTTCAGGGATGGGAAGTATATTGGGGCAATGTCTCCCGAAGACGCAGGAAAGGCAGCAGCGCGTAGCATCCGGAAAGGTGACGCAGAGGTTCTTCTCCTTGCCGGGCATATGACCTTCCTGTTATAGAGTCTGTGAGACAGGAACGACGTTCTCCATACACTGACGCCACCTTCACCGCGGCGCGGGGCGGCTGTCGACAGCCGACAGTAAAGGATGAGCGGTCTGAGGGAGTTCGTGGGGATCCTCGACACGCTGAACCTGGACGCGCATTTTTGGCTCATCGTGTGTTTGATTGTCGCTTTCGGTGGTTTGGGCGGACTGGTGAACTATTGCCTCCGAGGAGTGGAGGAGAAGAACAAGCCGACGACGTTGTTGCGGGCCGTCGTCGTCGGCGTGGGCGCCTCGTTCCTTGTCCCGCTCTTTCTCAACATGATCTCGAGTGATCTCCTGGCTGGAAGTAGGACCGACAGCCTGAAGGTCCTCGTCTTTGCTGGGTTCTGTCTTGTCGCAGCAATTTCCGCTCGCGCCTTCATCACGTCCCTGACGGACAAAGTCGTAAGGGAGTTGAAGGAAAAGGCGGACGCCGCGGGACAACGAGCCATGGTGGCTGACCAGAAAGCGACGGGTGCCGTTGAAACCTCGGCGGAACCCGCGGCACCGGCGAGGTCCGTTCCGCGGCACGAGGGCGCCGACGTCCGCCACAGCATCGCCGACCTCTTCAAGATCGACCCGGAAGACGAGCGACTGCTGAAAATGCTGCGCGATAGCAAGTATAAGTTCCGCACGGTCGAAGGGCTCGCCAGTGAGAGCAGCATGGACCCGCTGGTCGTGAACAACCGACTGGTGCGACTTCAGAACATAGGGTACGTAGGAACCGTCGAGAGTGGCGGCAGGAAACTGTGGTACATCACCGGGGACGGGCGGTCGGCGTTGACTGATGGATGACTCAAACACGGGTTCGAAAGCCGCTGGGCCACGAGTCATTCTCAAAAACGGACGGAGACTCCGCTGAGCAAGTGGTGGGTGCTCAGGTGGGTCCTGAACGTGATCTCCCTGGAGTCGAGCGCCGCCCGGATGTGGGTGTGTCGATACTCGCTGAAAACGCCGATGTTCCGCGTGAACTCCCAGAGCACTCCGGCTCCCACTTGCACGCCATGGGTCGCGCGCGTATCGAACCCCTCAAGATGCTGAATGTACAACCCCGGTCCCGCCGTCACGTACGGCTGGAGCCGGCCATTCGGGAAGTTCGTGCTCTCGAGCATCGGCCACCGGAACATCAAGTCGAAGCAGGCCGCGGTGATGAAAAGATCAACCTCCCGAAGCTTCACCGGCCCGGCGCCCGACACGTTGATTGGGACCCCGAACAGCGCCCCCCTCGTGTCGGTGATCGTTCCCTTGCCCATCTTGGTCTGGGAGCTGATGTCTGGTCGAAAGTGGGACACGTCGAGGCCAAGCCCGAAGAACTTGACCGACTCGAACCAATACCCGCCGCGGCCGCCCACCGAAAACGATTTGTCGTAGCTGACATTCTTGACGAAGCCGGCCACGGCCACGCCATCAAGCTTCCCGTCGAGGGAGAAGCGATGGCGCTCGGTGAAGGCCGCGCCACTGTACAGGTCAGTGAACCACTCCGCGGCTGTCGGATGCACGCCGACGACGAGCGAGACAAGCGTGGCCGCTATTGCGACAGACGACTTAGCGGGCACCATCCGCGGGACGGCCCTCCTGGGACCCAAATACTATCGACTTCAGCGCCTGTTTTGAGAGGAACTTTTTCGAGCGCCGCGTTTGAGGCGCGATCGGGACATGAAGTTGAGCTTGAATCAATCTTCGTCTTCGTTCTCGTCGCCCTCGTCTTCATCATCTTCGTCATAATGATCGTCATCTTCATCGTACCCATCAGGTCGATTATCCTCGTCGCCGTCCTCGGCTTCTCCTAGCTCCTCATCCAGGATCTCGTCCACGCGCGCCTCCACAGCGCGCTCCGACTCCTTCCCGGTGAGTGCTGCTTCGAGCTCTCCTTTGACTCGCCGTAGGATGCTCCGCCGGTCGCGGGGGTCGAGATCGTCCACCTCCTGCAGGGCATCGCACGCGAAATCCGTCCCGTGCTCGAACAGCGCTGCGACTCGTTCCTCCTCCTCCTGCTGCGCCTGTTCCTGACTCACGCGCTGTTCGGCCGCCCGCCGTGCCTCCTCTCGCTGGCGCTCGGCGCGGTCCGCGTCCTCCCGCAACCGGGTCTGTTGGTGCTCCTGCTCCTCGCGGCGCCGGCGCTCCTCGAGTCGTTTGGCCTCATCCTGCGCTTCCATCACCGGGCGATAGTGCGTGTCGCGGATCCCCTCGGCGAGGGCCACCAGCTCCCACTCCGCCAGCTCCTCCACGGCGCGGGCCGCCAGCTCGCGCTCGATCTCCATGAGCGCCCGGGCTCTGATCTCTGCCGGAACGGTATAGCCGGGGGACGACCAGCGTCCGACGACCTGGTCCTTGATGCGCTGGATGAGCTGCCGGCGCCGGTGCTTCAGGGCCTCTGCGGCCTCCTGCTTGCCCCGCTTCTCTTCGGCCTCGAGGAACGCGTTGAGCTCTGTCCACGCTGGCGCGTCATCGCGGGGCGCCCGGCGCTCGGTCTCCAGCACGGGTCGCTGCTCGAGATCGACGGGATCGACCCCTGCTTGAGGGTCCTCTGCCTTAGGCACGGACCTGCCTATAGGCAGGCTGCCTATAGGCGCGCTGCCTAAAGGCAGAAACCGACTGAGAGGTCCTGTTCTTCCCTGACGCCGCCGGTAATTCGGGCAGTGCCGCAAGTGCGCACGGACGGCTTGCGCGTTGCTGAATTGTCCACCGCAGAAACCACACCGTGCCATTGTTTCCTCCTCCAGTGTTGCGGTCAACGAATAGCGGGTTGGATCGTGGTGCACGAGGACGGTTGGGGGCGACTGCACGCCTTCGGCTCGAGGACGCCCAGGTCAGCACGGCCCCCCCGGGCATCGGGGCAGCGTTTGAAAACGTCGCTGACGGGTTTGTAAACGCCTTCAATGGCCATTGGTGGAGAGCTTCCGGGCCAGCCGATGGGCCAGGGCGGGCGAGATGGTGAGACGGCGCCCGATCGCGCGATAACTGAATCCCTCACCTCGGAGCGCGAGGACCTGGTCCGCGCTGACGGCAGTACGAGGCCGGCCTACTACCTTTCCGAGGGCCCTGGCGCGCTGCAGTCCGGACCGGATGCGGTCGCCGATCAAGGCGCGCTCGAACTGCCCAATGGCGGCCATGACGTGGAAGACCAGCTCACCCGCTGGGGTCGAGGTATCCACGTCCTCTTTGATTGAGACGAAGGCCACATGGCAGCGGCGAAGGTGCTCGAGCGTCTCGACGAGCTGCTTCACCGACCTCGCCGCGCGATCGAAGCGCTGGACGATGACCGCCGCAAACGTTCTGCGCGCGGCGTCGGCCAGCAACCGGCGGAACTCGGGACGGTTCTCCTTGGCTCCCGACGCCACATCGGCATACGTGGACACGAGGGTCCACCCACGCAGAGCGACGTGCTGCCGGATCTCAGCGAACTGGACTTCAAGATCCTGATGCTGGGTGCTGACTCGGGCATACGCGGCGACGTGCATCGCGTTCACGCCGTGCAGGTGTGCGCCCGTGAGTGTTGGATCGGAAGGACGCGGACGAGGGCGGTGCGGGGTTTACCGCGAAGCGCTACAGAACTACGGCCAGAGCAAGGAGGCGCCGCAGGACCCGCCCGAGGAGCAGCGGTCCCGGCCATCAGGCAGCTCGGGGGCGCACGCCTCCTCGCAGGGGAATGGCCAATCTAAAGCGGGCGGGTCCCCTTGGGGCCACCATCCCGCCGGGCCAGGGTAAATCCCGTAGACGATCTTTCAGGTATTCACCTGAATCGTATTGAGGGATTTCCCTACTTTCCAGAAAGCGAATGGCCTCGTAGCGTCGAGGTATCGATGTCGATCGTCTCACCGCCGAACAGGTGAAGCTCGTGGGCGACATCGGCGCCTCGGAGGCCGTCGCCAAGACGTAGCTCGTCGCCTCTCTCGTCGCGTGGGGGCGGGAGCAGGACGACCCTGTCCCGCCGGTGCCCCGGGTCGCGTCGGCCCGGCACTGAGCAGCCTTGCGAGAGAACCGCAGAATGGGTGCGCTTCGCGTTCCCCTCGTGCCGTGGGACCTCCTGGTCCTTACCGGGATTTACTTCGTCGCCGGCAAGGTCGGGCTGATGCTGGCGTTCGTGCACCCCAGCGCCACGGCGGTGTGGCCGCCCACCGGCATCGCGCTCGCGGCGACCCTGCTGCTCGGCTACCGGGTGTGGCCCGCGCTCCTCCTCGGCGCGTTCCTGGTGAACGTCACGACGGAGGGATCGGTCTGGACGTCGCTCGGCATCGCCACCGGGAACACGCTCGAGGGGCTCCTCGGCGGCTGGCTCGTCACCCGGTACGCCGGCGGTCGCGACGTCTTCGCACGCGCGAGGGACATCGTCAAGTTCGCAACTCTTGCCGGGCTCGCGAGCACGGCGGTGAGCGCGACGATCGGCGTGGCGAGTCTGTCGCTCGGGGGCTACGCGAGCTGGGATCGCTTCGGGGCCATCTGGTTCACTTGGTGGCTCGGAGACGTCGCGGGCGCACTCGTGGTCGCGCCGGTGCTGATCCTCTGGGGGAGCGACTCCACCGTGCGATGGACCCGGGCGCGTGTGCTCGAGCTCGCGCTGCTGCTCGGCGGCGTGGTCCTGGTCGGCGGGAGCGTGTTCGTCGGCCTGGCGTGGCCCTGGGTGCGGGACTATCCGCTCGAGTTCCTGTGCATCCCGTTCCTCGTCCTGGCCGCGTTCCGGTACGGCCAGCGGGAGGCGGCGACGTGCGTCGCCCTCCTCGCCGCGATCGCGATCTGGGGGACGCTGCACGGCTCCGGGCCCTTCGTCCGGGTCTCTCCGAACGAATCGCTCCTGCTGCTCCAGGCCTTCATGGGCACGATGGTCCTGATGACGCTGCTCCTGGCGGCGGTCGTGACGCAGCACGCGCGGGTCGAAGCGGCGCTGGCCCACGTCGCCGCGATCGTCGAGTCCTCGGACGACGCGATCATCGGCAAGACGCTCGACGGCGTCATCACCAGCTGGAACGCCGGGGCCGAGCGGCTCTACGGCTACGCGGCCCGGGAGGTGATCGGGTGGCCGATCGCACTCATCAGTCCGCGGGACCTCGACCACGAGCTGCCGATGATCCTGGAACGGCTCGCACGGGGCGGGCGAATCGACCATCGCGAGACGGTGCGGGTGACGCGGGGCGGGCGACGGCTCGACGTGTCCATCACCGTGTCGCCGGTCCGCAACGCGGAGGGGCGGATCGTCGGCGCGTCGTCCATCGCGCGCGACATCACGCACCGGAAGGAGATGGAGAAGGCCATCCGGGAGCGCGACGCCCTCCGGTACGTCGCGAGCCTCGCCGCCGCGGCCGCGCACGAGATCAACAATCCCCTCGCGGTCATCATGGGCCAGGCGCAGCTGCTCCAGCACGCGGTGGACCCGGAGGCGCGCCGGCGGATCGACGAGATCCTCGAGGCGACCCGGCGGATCGAGGCGATCGTGGCCCGGCTGAAGCAGATCGACCGGCTGGAGCTGGCCGAGGCGCCGCCGTACCTGCCGGAGATGCTCGACCTCGGGAAGTCGAGCTCGGACTGCTAGGGCGGGCATTCGGGAAGAGCAAAGTCCTCCCCACCGGTACGCGCAGCGGCCATTCTCAGTACAATCACGGGAAGCCCATGGCCCGCAACATGACGGACTACGCGGCGACCTGCCGGAGCTTCCGGCTCCCCACGCCCGAGCGCTTCAACTGGGCGTTCGACACGTTCGACGGCTGGGCGCGCGACCCGGCGAAGCTCGCCCTCCTCTGGGTGGCCGCCGACGGCCAGCCCCGGCGCTTCACGTACGCCGAGCTGGCGGAGCGCTCCCGCCGCTTCGCGAACGCCCTCGCCGGGCTCGGCGTGGCGGCCGGCGAGCGCGTGTTCATCATGCTGCCGCGCGTCCATCAGTGGTGGGAGATCGTCCTGGGCTGTATCCGCGCCCGCGCGGTGTCCGTGCCGGGCACGACGCTGCTCACGACCAAGGACATCGAGTACCGGCTCAACATCGCCGAGGCGTCGGTCGTCATCACCGACGAGGACAACCAGGAGAAGATCGAGCGGGTCCTCCCCCGATGTCCGACGGTCAAGCACCGGATCGTCGTCGGGCGCGGCGGCGGCTGGCATGAGTACGAGCCGCTGCTCCGGCGCGCGTCGCCGCAGATGGCGCACCCGCGGAACGCGAGCGGCGACCCGATGATGATCTATTTCACCTCGGGCACCACCGGCTATCCGAAGATGGTGCTCCACACACACGCCTCCTATCCCATCGGCCACGTGATCACCGGCAAGTTCTGGCTCGACAACACGCCGGACGACCTCCACTGGACGATCTCCGACACCGGGTGGGCCCAGGCGGCGTGGACGTGTCTCTTCGCGCCGTGGAACATGGGCGCCGCGCTCTTCGTCTGGGACGCGCGCGGGAAGAAGTTCGAGCCCGAGGAGACGCTCACGATGTTCGAGCGCTTCCCGATCACGACCTTCTTCGCGCCCCCGACGGCGTACCGCATGCTGGTCCAGGAGCCGTTGAAGAAGTACAGGTTCCCCACGCTCCGCCACTGCCTCGGCGCGGGCGAGGCGGTGAACCCCGAGGTCATCGCGGCGTGGAAGGAGGGCACGGGGCACCACATCTACGAGGGCTACGGCCAGACCGAGACCGTGCTCGTGGCCGCGACGTTCCCCGCGACGCCGTGGAAGCCGGGCTCGATGGGCCCGGCCGCCCCGGGCCACCGGCTCGCGATCGTCGACGAGGCCGGCCGCGAGCTGCCCCGCGGCACCGAAGGGGACATCGCGATCGCGGTCAAGCCGGAGCGGCCGGTCGGGATGTTCAGGGAGTACTGGAAGAACCCCGAGGCGACGGCGAACTGCCACCGCGGCGACTGGTACGTCACCGGCGACCGCGCGTCCATGGACGAGGACGGCTACATCTGGTTCGTGGGTCGCGCCGACGACGTGATCAATAGCGCGTCCTATCGCATCGGCCCGTTCGAGGTGGAATCGGCGCTGGTCGAGCACCCGGCCGTGCAGGAGGCGGCGGTCATCGGCAAGCCCGACGCGCTGCGCGGCGAGATCGTGAAGGCGTTCGTCGTGCTCGCGCCGGGATACCCGCCGACCGACGCGCTCGTGGGCGAGCTGCAGGAGCACGTGAAGACCGTGACCGCGCCCTACAAGTACCCGCGCGAGATCGAGTTCGTCCCCGACCTGCCGAAGACCATCTCGGGCAAGATCCGGCGCACGGAGCTGCGGCAGATGGAACGCGCCAGGGCGACGAAGGGCTGAGCGGTGGGACGGCGCCTCTTCTCCGATGAGCACGAGATGCTCCGCAAGAGCATCCGCGCCTTCGTCGAGAAGGAGGTCACGCCCCACGTCCGCGAGTGGGAGGACGCCGGCCGGATCCCGCGCTCGCTCTGGCGGCGCCTCGGCGAGCTCGGCTTCCTCGGCCTCGAGTTCCCGACGGAGTACGGCGGCGGCGGCGGCGACGTCCTCTCGAGCGTCGTCCTCGGCGAGGAGATGGCGCGGTGCCGCTCGGGCGGCGTCGCCTTCAGCGTCCTCGTGCACACGGACATGTCCTCGCCGTGGCTGACCCGCTTCGGCACGGACGCCCAGAAGCGGCGGTACCTCCCGCGGATCATCGCCGGCGAGCTGGTCTGCGCGCTGGCGATCACCGAGCCCGGCACCGGGTCCGACATGGCGGCGCTCGCGACGCGCGCCGAGCGGCGCGGCGACCACTACGTCCTGACGGGCAGCAAGATGTTCATCACCAACGGCGTCTACGGCGATCTCTACTTCGTCGCGGCGCGCACCGCGCCGGGCACGCCCGGCCGCCGCCACGACGGCCTCTCGATGTTCCTCGTCGAGCGCGGGCTCCCGGGCTTTGCGGTGAGCCGCAAGCTCGACAAGATGGGCATGCGGGCCTCCGACACCGCCGAGCTCGCGTTCCAGGACTGCCCGGTCCCCGCGGAGAACCTGCTCGGCGTCGAGGGGCGCGGCTTCCAGCAGCTCGCGGCCGGCCTCCAGCGCGAGCGCCTGATGGCGGCCGTGCTCGCGGTCTCCGGGGCCGCGCAGGCGCTCGAGGACACGCTCGCCTACCTGCGCGAGCGCACGGCGTTCGGCGAGCCGCTCGCCGCCCGGCAGGCGCTGCGCCACCGCGTCGCCGACCGCGCGACCGACCTCGAGGCCGCGCGGGCGCTCGTCGACCACGCCGCGTCGCTCTACGCCGGCGGCGAGGAGTGCGTGACCGAGGTCTCCATGGCGAAGCTCTTCGCCACGGAGGTCGCGAACAAGGTCGCCTACGACGCCGTGCAGCTGCACGGCGGCTACGGCTACATGCGCGAGTTCCCGGTGGAGGGGTTCTTCCGCGACGTCCGGCTCTGGACCATCGCCTCCGGCACGTCCGAGATCATGCGCGAGATCATCGCGAAGCGCTTGCCGCTCTGAGCCCGCGCGCCGGTTGACACGCGCGGTCAGTTGGTATGCAATCTCCCCGCCCGCGGCACGACCGCCGCGGGATCGTCGCGACCACACGCAAAGGAGGCCGGAGATGAGGCATCCCGGAGCCGCCGTCGCCCTCGTGCTGGTGCCCCTGCTCCTCCTCGCGACGCCCGCGCCCGCCCAGGACGTCGTGAAGATCGGCCAGATCGAGGCGCAGACGGGCGCCAACGCGATCTACGGCTGGATGTCCTCCCAGGGCGCCGCGCTCGCCGTGGACGAGATCAACCGCGCCGGCGGCTTCACGGTCGGCGGCAAGACGTACAAGATCCAGCTCATCGCCCTCGACACGCGCGGCGAGCCCAAGGAAGCGACGGTGCAGCTCAAGCGCCTGATCGAGGTCGACGGCGTGAAGTACATCTTCGGGCCGTTCCTGTCGAACGTCTTCCTCGCCATCCGGCCGTACGCCGCGGAATTCAACGGCAAGATCCTCATGTGGGGCGGCGCGACGCGGATCCACGACTACGTCGGCACGCCCGGGCACGAGTTCCTGATGCGGACGTGGAACTGGGACGCGGGCCCGAGCGGCTTCGGCGAGCTGATGGTCGACAACCTCGTCAAGAGCACGGGCGCGAAGAAGATCGCCATGCTCTTCCAGAACGATCAGGGCGGCAAGGTGCTCGAAGACATCTACGGGCCGATGTTCAAGAAGAAGGGGATCGACTACCGCCTCGAATATTTCGAGCCCGGGACGAAGGACTTCTCGGCGGTCCTGGCCAAGATCGCCGTGTGGAAGCCCGACTTCCTCTTCCCGAGCTACGCGGACTCGTACCTCTATGACATCGTGCGACAGGCGACGGAGGCCGGACAGCTCACGAGGTTCTTCCTCGTCCGCGGCTCGCTCGGGCCCGGCCTGAAGAACAAGGACGGCATCGACGAGTACATGGTGTACGTGCCGAAGTACTTCGAGGCGGCGGAGAAGAAGGACCCGAAGGTGGCGAGGTTCGTCAAGGCGTACAAGGACTTCTACAGGCGCGACTTCCCGTACGACCAGGCGCCGCTCTGCTCGGCGTCGTGCTACGACCACGTGTACATGCTGGTCGACGCGATGAAGAGGGCGGGCACGGTGGACGACCCCGTCGCGGTCAAGCGAGAGCTCATGCGCATGGTGCACGACGGGCTGTGGAACATCCGGTTCGACGAGCGCGGCGAGGCGATCTTCAACTTCGACGTCGTCCGGCTCCGGAAGGGCGGCACGATCGAGGTCAGCACGATCAGTCCGAAATAGCCGTTGACCCAGCTCGTCCTCGGTCAGGTCCTGAACGGCGCCATCATCGGCGCGATGTACGGGATCATCGCGCTCGGGATCACGCTCACCTTCGGCATCACCGGCATCGTCAACTTCGCGCTCGGTGAGTTCATGATGATCGGCGCGTACGCGACCTACGCCCTCGCCGAGCGCGGCGGCCTGCCCTACGCGGTCGCGGTGGTGCCCGCCTGTCTCATCGCGGCGGCAGCCGGGTACCTCTCCAACAAGGCGTTCTTCCGGTTCACGCGCAACAACCTCGTCAACGGCCTCCTCGTCTCGATCGGCCTCATCTCGATCTTCGAGAGCGCCTCGATGCTCGTCTGGACGGCGACGCCGCTCGAGATGCACTTCGTCCTGCCCGGCGCGCTGCGCGTCGGGGACATCGGCCTGCCGAAGATGAAGCTCGTCGTGTTCGGCGTCATCATCGTCGTCATCGTCGCGACCTATCTGGGGCTCGCCCGCACCTGGCTCGGGCGCGCCGCGTTCGCGTACGCGCAGAACCCAGAGGCCGCGATGCTCATGGGCGTGCATACGCCGCGGCTCGAGACGGCGGTCATGCTGTACGCGACCGGGCTGGCCGGGCTCGGCGGCGCCCTCTACGCAAGCCTCTACTCGCTCGAGCCCGCGATGGGCGGCGTCTACGTGCTCAAGGGGATGGAGGCCGCGATCCTCGGCGGGATCGGCAGCCTGATGGGCTCGCTGTGGGGCGGGGTCATCCTCGGCGTCATCGAGGCGGTCGGCTCGATCTTCCTGCCGACGGCGTTTCGCGACGCGTACGGCCTCGCGGTCCTCGTCGCCATCCTGCTGTTCCGGCCCTCGGGCCTGTTCGGTGGCGAGTGAGCGCGCGGCTCGCGCTCTGGGGCGCGCTGTTCGCGCTGCCCGTCTTCGTGCGGAGCGACTTCCTCCTGACGATCTTCATCTTCACCTTCATCTACGGCATCCTCGCGGTCACGTTCGACCTGATCTTCGGCTTCACCGGGCAGCTCTCCATGTTCCACCCGGCCGTGTTCGGGGCGTCCGCGTACGCGACGCATCTGCTGGTCGTGCACGTCCGCGTGCCGTTCTGGGCGGCCACGCTGCCCTCGGCGGCGCTCGCGGCGGCGCTCGCGGTGATCGTCGGGAGCGTCTGCTTCAAGTTCCGGCTGAAGGCGTTCTACTTCGCCGTCGTCACGCTGGCGCTCGCGGAGATGATCCGCCTGGTCGTGATGAACTGGAACAGCGTGACGAACGGCACGCTCGGCCTCGTCGTCGCCGGCGCGCCGACCGTCTACTGGCCCGGGCGCGGCGTGGTGCCGGTCAAGGGGCCGGTCGCCTGGTACTACGTGACGCTCGTGTGCCTCGCGCTGACCGTGCTCATCTGCGCGCGCTGCCTGCGCTCCTGGATGGGCCGCTGCTTCGGGGCGATCCGCCTCAACGAGGACCTGGCCCGGACCCTCGGGATCAACGTCTTTCGCTACAAGCTCCTCGCCTTCGCCGTCGGCAACGCGCTCGCGTCGTTCGCCGGCGGCCTCTACGGCTACTACACCGGCTACATCGATCCGGGCCTTTTCGGGATCAACCAGTCGATGGAGGTGATCGCGATGGTCTTGCTGGGCGGCCAGGGCACGCTCGTGGGCCCGATCGTGGGCTCGCTCGTGCTCACCGGGCTGCCGCACGCCATCGATCTCCGGGCGGAGGTGCGCGCCATCGTGTACGGCGCGATCCTCATCTTCACGATCCTGGCGATGCCGCGGGGCATCGTCGGCTCGCTCTCCGTCTGGCGGCGGCGTGTTTCTTGACGTCCGGGCGCTCGCGAAGCGGTTCAGCGGCCTCGCCGCGGTGTCGGACGTTTCCTTCGGGGTCGAGCGCGGCGAGATCCTCGGGATCATCGGCCCCAACGGCTCGGGCAAGACCACGCTCCTCAGCATGATGGCCGGGCTCCTGCCGCCGACCTCGGGCGAGGTGCGCTGGAAGGGCCAGGCGATCCACACGCTCCGCCCCGACGTGATCGCCGCGCGCGGCATCGTCAAGACGTTCCAGGCCCCGCAGGTCTTCGCCGAGCTCTCCGCGTTCGACAACGTCCTGGTGGCCGGACACCTCGCGCGCAAGCGCGAGCTGGGGTGGCGCCGGGCCCTGGAGATCGTCGGCGCCGTACGCGCGACCGGCCGCCGCCTCGCGGATCGGGTGCGCGAGGTGCTCGGGCTCTGCAATCTCACCCCCGCGCTCGGGCACCTCGCCGGGAACCTCTCGTACGGCGAGGAGAAAATGCTGGGCATCGCGATGGCGCTGATGTGCGAGCCCGAGCTGCTGCTGCTCGACGAGCCCGCGTCGGGGCTCGGTCGCGAGGAGGTCCGGAACCTCACGCGCGTCCTCGACAAGGTCCACGCGGGCGGGACGACCCTCTGCATCGTCGATCACAAGATCGGTTTCCTCCGCGGGCTCGCCGGCCGCGTCATCGCGCTCAACCACGGCGAGAAGATCGCCGAGGGGACGCCCGACGCGGTGCTGGAGGACCCGAAGGTCGTCGAGGCCTATCTGGGGCGCGCCGGTGCTTGAGCTCCGCGCCATCAACTGTCACTACGCCAAGGTCCACGTGCTGCACGACGTGAACCTGACCGTGAACGGCGGCGAGGTGGTGTCGATCATCGGACCGAACGCGGCGGGCAAGACCACCATGCTCCGGGTGATCTCCGGCCTCAAGCCGCCCTCCGGCGGCACGCTGCGCTACCTCGGCGAGGACGCGACGGGCCTCCCGGCGTTCGAGCGCGTGCGCCGCGGGCTCGTCCTCGTCCCCGAGGGGCGTCAGATCTTTCCCCGGTTCACGGTGCTCGAGAACCTCCTCATGGGCGCCTACCAGCGCGCCGACCGGGACGCGCTGGGGCCCGACCTCGCGCGGGTGTACGAGCTCTTCCCGCGGCTCCGGGAGCGGCGGGGCCAGCGCGCCGGCTCGCTCTCCGGCGGCGAGCAGCAAATGCTCGCGATCGGGCGGGGGCTCATGGCGCGGCCGCGGTGCCTGCTGCTCGACGAGCCGTCGCTCGGCCTCGCGCCGATCGTCGTGACCGAGATCGCGCGCACGATCCGCGCGCTCGCGGCCGGCGGCCTCACGCTCGTGCTGGTGGAGCAGAATGCGGCCATGGCGCTCGAGCTGGCCGACCGCGCGTACGTGCTCGAGTCCGGGCACGTCTCGCTCGAGGGCAGCGCCGCCGAGCTCCGGCAGACGGACGTGGTGCGCAAGCTCTACCTCGGGGCCTAGCGTGGCGCGGGCATGCTGATCGTCGGCGGCCGGACGCTCAAGAGCGCGCTCGCGGACAAGGTCGAGCGCCTCGGCGACGCGGTCTTCCTCCGCTTCGAGGACGCCGAGGGCCGTGAGGGCGGGACGTGGACCTGGCGCGAGCTTGACCGGCAGGTGAGCCGCGCCGCGAACCTGCTGCGCGCCCGCGGCCTCCGGCACGGGGACAGGTTCAACCTGCACCTCGGGAACTGCCCCGAGTTCCTCGTCTTCTGGCTGGCGGCCGCGAAGACCGGGACCGTCATGGTCCCGACGAACCCGGTCTCGACCGCCGACGAGATGGCGTACATCCTCGCCCACTCCGGGGCGCGGCTCGCCATCACCGAGCCCCGGTACGCGGGCGCGATCGGCGCCGCGCGCGACGGCCTCGCCGGCCCCCTCGACGTCCTCGAGTGCCGGCCGCTCGAGCCGCTGCTGGCCGGGATGAAGGACACGGCGCCCGACGCCCGCCTCACGCCGGGCGACGAGATCTCGATGCAGTACACCTCGGGAACCACGTCCAAGCCCAAGGGGGTCCTGCTCACCCACGCCAACTATCTCTACGGCGGCGAGGCGATGGCGAAGGCGATGCGCGTCCTGCCGACGGATCGCCACCTGATCGTGCTGCCGCTCTTCCACGCGGGCGCCCAGCTCCACGCGTTCGTGCCGATGCTCCTGGTCGGCGGGAGCGTCGCCCTCATGGAGCGCTTCAGCGCCGCCCGGTTCGTGGATCAGGCCATCCGCCACGAGGCGACGCTGGCCTCGCTCTTCGCCGCGCCGATCCGGATGCTGCTCGCCCAGCCGCGGACCGCCGCCGACGGCCGCACGCGGCTCCGCGCGGTCTCGTACGCCCAGAACGTCACGGTGCCCCAGTTCGACGAGTGGCACGAGCAGTTCAAGGCGCCGCTCCAGCAGATCTGGGGGATGACCGAGACGATGTCGCTGCCGCTCATGCAGCCGCTCGATCTCCCGCGCAAGCCCCTGTCCATGGGGATGCCCGTGCTCGGCTACGAGTGCAAGGTGGTCGACGCGCACGGCCGCGAGGTGCCGCCCGGCGTCGTCGGCGAGCTCATCGTGCGCGGCGAGCCCGGCCTGTCGCTGATGAAGGGCTACGAAAAGAACCCGCAGGCGACGGCCGAGACGATCCGCGACGGGTGGCTGTACTCCGGGGACAACGCCTGGCGGGACGAGGACGGCTACTTCTTCTTCGTGGACCGGAAGAAGGACATGATCAAGCGCGCCGGCGAGAACGTCTCGGCCTCGGAGGTCGAGGAGACGCTCCGGCAGCATCCGGCCGTCTTCGACGCCGCCGTCGTCGGGGTGCCCGACCCCATCCGCGACCAGGCGATCAAGGCCTACGTCATCCCGCGGGAGGGTGCCGCGACGACCGCCGACGAGCTGATCGAGTGGTGCCGCGCGCGGCTGTCGTCGTTCAAGGTCCCGGAGCTGGTCGAGTTCCGCGACGCCTTCCCGCGGACCTCCGTCGGCAAGATCCAAAAACATCTCTTCGAGGAGCGCCCATGAGCCCCACGCTGCCGCCCATCCCGACGCACGTCATCGGAAGCCACGGCTTCCCCGGCTGGTTCTGGACCGCGCTCGACAAGGTCAAGGCCGGCGAGTACGGCCAGACCGATGTCCGGGAGACGTTCGACGACGCGACCCAGCTCGCCATCCGGGACC
This sequence comes from Candidatus Methylomirabilota bacterium, assembly GCA_035260325.1. Taxonomy (NCBI): domain Bacteria; phylum Methylomirabilota (SeqCode); species Candidatus Methylomirabilota bacterium. Next base: position 17,737 of record DATFVL010000017.1, read on the forward strand.
AGGAGCGCGCGGGCGTGGACATCGTCTGCGACGGCGAGATGCGCCGCTTCTTCTTCGTGCAGACCTTCTACGGGAAGATGGACGGGCTCGACGTGATCGAGCCGCTGCGGAAGACCGGCCTCTACGCCTACGACTCGACGCCGC
>DATFVL010000018.1 GCA_035260325.1 Candidatus Methylomirabilota bacterium
GCTGGGCGCCGTACATGGACAGCACGATCTTGTCGGAGAACCAGTAGCTGAAGAAGTTCATCAGGAGCGCCAGCACGAAGGCGACCAGCATGCCCTGGCGGCCCCCGAACGCGCCCCCGAGAAGGACCAGCATCGCGGTGAGGACCGCGAGGAGCAACCCGGTTTTGAAGATGTTCGACATGCCCAGAGCCTAGCAGAGGGGTGGGGGGCGGTCAAATGCCTTGACTTGCGGAATGGCCGTCGATATACTGACCGCGTTTAGTGAAAAAATCTTTTGTTGACAGCGAGTTAGCGTCGATGCTCATCCGGGTCTCCGACATCCAGGAAGACGGCCTGACGGTCGACGACATGACCGCCGTGGGCCCGTTCTCCGATCCCGCCTGGCGGCTCGACGGCGTCGCGCTGCGTCTCGAGCGCGACGACTTCGACGTCCTCGTCTCGGGCGAAATCCGGGCGACCGTGCCCCAGGTCTGCGGGCGCTGCCTCGAGCCGTTCGGGGCGCCCGTGCGCGCGGCCGTCGACGTGCGCGTGATCCCGCGGCGCGCGACGTCGGACAGCGTGGAGCTCGCCTCCGACGACCTCGACGTGGACTTCTACCAGAACGACGAGCTGGATCTGTCCGCGCTGGTCGAGGCGGAGACGACGCTCGCGCTGCCGATGAAGCCCCTGTGCCGCGACGACTGCCGCGGGCTCTGCCCCGTGTGCGGCGGCAACCGGAACGTGGCCGCCTGCGCGTGCAGTGAGCGGGCGCCCGACCCGCGCCTGGCCGTCCTCAAGGACCTGGGCGCGCGACTCTCACACTAGAAGGGAACCCGCCCATGCCGCTGCCGAAGCGACGCCACTCGAAGACGCGCGGGCGCAAGCGCCGGACGCACTACAAGCTCGCGGCGCCGACGCGCTCGCTGTGCCCGCAGTGCCGCGAGGTGAAGCCGCCGCACCGGGTCTGCCCGCACTGCGGCTACTACAAGGGCCGGGAGATCGTCGCCGTCGAAGGGACCTAAGCGGCTCCGGCGCCAAGCGCGATGAAGATCGCCGTCGACGCCATGGGAGGCGACCGCGGCCCCGCCGTCGTCGTGGAGGGCGCGGTCGCCGCCGTGCGGGAGTTCGCCGCCTCCGTCGTCCTGGTCGGCGACCGGGCCGCCATCGAGCGCGAGGTCGTGCGCCTCGGCGCGCAGAGCCTCGGCATCGAGATCGCGCACGCGTCGCAGGTGGTCGGGATGGGCGAGAGCCCGTCGCACGCGCTCCGCCGCAAGCGCGACTCCTCGCTGAAGGTCGCCGCCGAGCTCGTGAAGGACGGCAAGGCGGCGGGGTTCATCTCGGCGGGCAACACGGGCGCGGCCATGGCGATCTCGATGTTCGTGATCGGCGTGCTGCCGGGTGTGGACCGTCCCGCGATCGCCGCGGTCCTCCCGAACCTCCGCAAGTTCACGATCCTCGTCGACGCCGGCGCCAACGTCGACCCGAAGCCGTGGCACCTGCTCCAGTTCGCGGTCATGGGCCACGTCTACGCGCGCGACATCCTCGGCCTCGACAGCCCGCGCGTGGGGATCCTCTCGGTCGGCGAGGAGGAGGGGAAGGGCAACGAGCTCACGAAGGAGGCTTACGACCTCCTGAAGGACTCGTCGCTCAACTTCCTGGGCAACGTCGAGGGCCGCGACATCTACAACGGCCGCTGCGACGTGGTCGTCACCGACGGCTTCACGGGCAACGTGGCGCTCAAGATCTCCGAGAGCCTCGCCGAGATGCTGGGCAACATGATCAAGGAGGAGCTCTTCCGCGACGTGCGCTCGAAGCTCGCCGCAGCCCTGGCGATGCCCGCCTTCGAGCGGTTCCGTCGCCGGATCGACTACACGGAGGTGGGCGGCGCGCCGCTGCTCGGCATTGACGGCGCCGCCATCATCTGTCACGGTGCTTCGCCGGTGAAGGCGATCAAGAACGCCGTGCGCGTGGCGCGCGAGTGGGCCAGCGCCGGGCTGAACGAGCACATCAAGGCCGCGATCGAGGCCGAGGTGGCGCGCGGGGGCGGGGAGGGGGGCCGCGAATGACACGGGCGAGAATCATCGGGGTCGGCGCGTACGCGCCCAAGCGGATTCTCACGAACGCCGACCTCGCGAAAATGATCGACACGAGCGACGAGTGGATCCGGCAGCGCAGCGGCATCCGCGAGCGCCGCATCGCCGACGAGACCGAGGCGACGTCCGACCTCGCGATCAAGGCCGCCCAGCAGGCGCTCGAGCGCGCCAACCTCGTGCCCGAGGACATCGAGTTCATCGCGGTCGGCACGACGACGCCGGACATGTACTTCCCGGCCGTCGGCAACATCGTCCAGCACCGGCTCGGCTGCGGCCGGGCGGGCTCGGTCGACCTGCTCGCGGCCTGCGCCGGCTCCATCTACAGCCTGTCCTTCGGCTCCCAGCTGATCCAGACGGGCAAGTACCGCCGCGTCCTCTGCATCGGCGCCGAGACGCTCTCGCGGATCACCGACTGGACGGACCGCGGCACCTGCGTGCTCCTCGCCGACGCCGCCGGCGCCGCGGTGCTCGAGGGCCACGACGGCGACAGCGGGGTCCTCGACTTCGACCTCTACTCCGACGGCCAGTACTGGGACCTCCTCTACATGCCGGGCGGCGGCTCGCGCCACCCCGCGACGCGGGAGACGGTGGACGCGCGGATGCACTACGCGAAGATGAAGGGGAGCGAGGTCTTCAAGGTCGCCGTCCGCATGTTCGTGGACTGCACGGAGCGCATCCTCGAGCGCAACGGCTTCACGACCGACGACGTGAGCCTCTTCATCCCCCACCAGGCCAATCTCCGGATCATCGAGGCCGCGGCCAAGCGCGTGGGGCTCCCGATGGAGCGCGTGTTCATCAACGTGGACCGCTACGGCAACACGGGCGCCGCGTCCGTCTACGTCGCGCTCGAGGAGGCGCTGGCCGCCGGGCGCGTGAAGCGGGGCGACCTGATCCTGCTCGCGGCCTTCGGCGGCGGCTTCGCCTGGGGCGCAACCCTCGTTCGCTGGTGACGCCCGCGGCGTCATGAGCATCGCGTTCCTGTTCCCCGGTCAGGGGTCACAGGCGGTCGGCATGGGCCGCGCGTTCTACGATTCGTCGCCGGGGGCGAAGGCCGTCTTCGAGGAGGCGAACGACGCGCTCGGCTTCGACCTGAGGAGGCTCGCGTTCGAGGGCCCCGAGGCCGAGCTCGCGCTCACCGCCAACACCCAGCCCGCCGTGCTCGCGGCGTCGGTCGCGGCGGCCGTGGCGTGCGCCGAGCGCGGGCTCCGGCCGGCGATCGCGGCGGGCCACAGCCTCGGCGAATACTCGGCGCTGGTCGCCGCCGGCGGGCTCAGGTTCGCCGACGCCGTGCGCGTCGTGCGCAAGCGCGGTCAGTTCATGCAGGAGGTGGTGCCGGTCGGGACCGGCGCGATGGCCGCCATCATGGGGCTCGAGCTCGGCGACGTCGAGCGTCTCTGCGCCGAGGCCGCGAGGGGCGAGGTCGTCGAGGTCGCGAACGTGAACTCCGCGCAGCAGATCGTCGTCGCCGGCCACCGCGCGGCGGTCGAGCGCGCGGTGGCCCTCGCCGGGGAGCGCGGCGGCAGGAAGAGCGTCGTGCTTCCCGTGAGCGCGCCCTTCCACTGCGCGCTCATGAGCCCCGCCGCGGCGCGTCTCTCGGGCGAGCTCGAGTCGATCGCCGTGGCCGACCCGAAGATCCCCGTCGTCCGGAACGCGGACGCGGGTGTGACGCGGACGGCCGCGGAGGTGCGGCCGTTCCTCGTGCGCCAGGTCGCGAGCCCGGTGCGGTGGACCGAGTGCGTCGGGCGGCTGGCGGCGGAGGGGGCGACGGCCTTCGTCGAGGTGGGACCCGGGCGCGTCCTCACCGCGCTGCTCAAGCGTGTCCTGGACGGGTCGCGGGGGCTCTCGGTCGAGGATCCCGCGGGCCTGGACAAGGCCCTCGCGGCCCTCGAGGCCGCGCGGTGACGCCCCCGCTCGACGGCAAGGTCGCCATCGTCACCGGTGGGAGCCGCGGCATCGGCCTGGCGATCGCCGCGTTGCTGGCCGAGGACGGCGCGGCCGTGGTAGTCTCGGGCCGCGACGCCGACCGGCTGCAGCGCGCGGTGAAGGATCTGGAGGCGCAGGGGCGCGCGGCGCTCGCGGTCGTCGCAGACGCGGCGAGCCGCGCGGAGTGCGACCGGCTGGTCGACGCGGCCCGCGAGCGGTTCGGGCGCGTCGACATCCTCGTGAACAACGCCGGCATCACGCGCGACGGGCTCCTCGTACGCATGAAGGACGAGGACTGGGACCGCGTCCTGGACGTGAACCTCCGCGGCGCGTTCCACATGACGCGCGCGGTGACCAAGGCGATGGTCCGGCAGAAGAGCGGCGGGCGGGTCATCAACATCACCTCGGCGGCGGGCGCGATGGGCAACGCGGGACAGGCGAACTACTCCGCGGCGAAGGCGGGGCTCATCGGCTTCACCAAGGCGGCGGCGCGCGAGCTCGCCCACTGGGCGATCCTCGTCAACGCCGTCGCGCCGGGCCTGATCGAGACCGACATGGCGGCGGCGCTGCCGGCGGAGGCGCGCGAGGCGCTGCTGGCGCAGGTGCCGCTCAAGCGCATCGGCACCGCGCGCGAGGTGGCCGAAATGGTACGATTCCTCGCCGGGGACGGGGCGGCCTACGTCACGGGCCAGGTCTTCCACGTCAACGGCGGGCTGTACATGTAGCGCATCCCAACGAGCGGAGGTGACGAGTTCATGGCGAAGTCGGTGGAGGAGAAGGTGAAGGAGATCATCGTCGAGCAGCTCGGGGTGGAAGAGGACGAGGTCACTCCGAACGCGAAGTTCATCGAGGACCTGGGCGCGGACTCGCTGGACACGGTGGAGCTCGTCATGGCTCTCGAGGAGCACTTCGACATCCAGATCCCCGACGAGGACGCCGAGAAGATCGTGACCGTCGGCGACGCGGTCCAGTACATCAAGGACAATTCGTGATAGCGCGCCTGTCGCAGGCCACCCACGGACTCACTCAGGCTCGCCTCGGGCGTCGAACGCCCTGCGGCCTCGCACCGCCACGCCGGCCTCGCGGCACCCGATAGATGGACACGCGGCGGGTCGTCGTCACCGGGCTCGGGGCGCTCACGCCGGTCGGCAACACGGCCGAGGAGTTCTGGTCGGCCCTCAAGCAGGCGCGGTCGGGCGTGGGCCCGATCACGAAGTTCGACGCGTCCGTCAAGAACGCCCAGGGCGAGTACGCGTACCCGACGCGGATCGCGGGCGAGGTGAAGAACTTCGACCCGCTGCAGTACGTGGACAAGAAGGAGGCGCGGCGGCTCGACCCGTTCCTGCAATACGCGATGGCCTGCGGCGTGATGGCGGTCGAGGACGCCGGCCTGGACACGACGAAGGTGGACGGCACGCGCTTCGGCGTGCTGATCGGCTCGGGGATCGGCGGCATCCAGACCCTGCTCGCGACCCACGATACGCTGAACGAGAAGGGGCCGGACCGGGTCTCGCCCTTCTTCATCCCGATGATGATCGTCAACATGGCGTCGGGCCTCGTCTCCATGCGCTTCGGCGCGAAGGGGCCGAACTCGGCGGTGATCACCGCCTGCGCGACGGGCAACCACGCGATCGGCGACGCCTTCCGGATCATCCAGCGCAGCGAGGCCGACGTGATGATCGCGGGCGGCGCCGAGGCGATCATCATCCCGCTGACCATCGCGGGCTTCTGCGCGATGAAGGCGATGTCCACCCGCAACGACGAGCCGACGAAGGCCTCGCGGCCGTTCGACGCGGGCCGCGACGGGTTCGTCTGCGGCGAGGGCGGCGGCATCCTGGTGCTCGAGTCGCTCGAGCACGCCCGCCGCCGCGACGCGCGCATCTACGCCGAGGTCGTCGGCTACGGCATGACGGGCGACGCGCACCACATGACGGCGCCCGATCCGGAGGGCGACGGCGCGGCGCGCGCGATGGCGGCGGCGCTCGCCGACGCCGGGCTCCGCGGTCCCGAGGTCGGCTACATCAACGCGCACGGCACGTCCACGCCGTACAACGACAAGTTCGAGACGCTCGCGATCAAGCGCGTCTTCGGCGACCACGCCCGGCGCCTCGCGGTGTCGTCCACGAAGTCCATGACCGGCCACCTCCTGGGCGCGGCGGGCGGCGTCGAGGCGATCGCGACGGTGCTGGCGCTCCACCACGGGGTGCTGCCGCCGACGATCAACTACGACACCCCCGACCCCGACTGCGACCTCGACTACGTCCCCAACCAGGCGCGCAAGCAGGACGTCGAGTTCGGCCTCTCGAACGCCTTCGGGTTCGGCGGCACGAACGCGACGCTGGCCTTCCGCAAGTACCTGCCGTAGGTGGACCCCGCCCGCGTCGCCGAGCTCGAACGGCGGCTCGGTCACCGCTTCCGCGACCCGGACCTCCTCGAGCGCGCCTGCACGCACGCCTCGTACGCGAACGAGCACCCGCCCGCGGCGAGCCAGGAGGGCCTGGCGCTCCTGGGCGACGCGGCCCTCGCCCTCGTCGTCGCCGAGCACCTGCTCGCCGAGGATCCCGCGGCGCCCGTCGGCGTCCTGACGCCGCGGCGCGCGGCGCTGGTCTCGGGCGAGCGCCTCGCGCGCTGGGCGGCGGAGCTCGCCCTCGGCGCGCTCGTCCGGCTCGGGCGCGGCGAGGCGCAGACGGGCGGCCGCGAGCGCGAGTCGATCCTCGCGACGGCGCTCGAGGCGATCCTCGGCGTCGTCTATCTCGAGGACGGGATCGCCGGGGTGCGCACGGTCGTCGCGCGCCTCGCGCTGTGGTAGGCTCTACGCATGCGGTTCTGGCTTCGCCGCGGCCGTGCTCCCGCCGCCGCGCCGCCCTCGAGCGTCCCGCCGGTGACCGAAGACCTCCTGCGCGAGAACGTCGACGATCTGCTCGTGGTGCGCGACCGCGTGACGCGCGGGGGCGTCGTCAGCTTCCGCGGCGAGCTGCTCGTGCCGCCGGCGCGCGCGCGCGACGTGCTGAGCGAGCGCTTCCGCGCCTTCGGCTACACGCCGTTCCTGCGCAGCGACGGCCACGGCGTCGTCGTCCAGGCGTGGCCGCTCGCCGACACGACGGTGCCGCAGCGGCTGGGCGTGACGACGCTGCTCTTCGTGCTGACGTGCGCCTCGACGCTCATCGCCGGCCTCGGGTACAGCGGCTCGCCCACCTTCGACGCGCTCCGGGCCTCGCCCTCCGCTCTGCGGTTCCTCGCCGGGCTGCCGTTCGCCGCGACGCTCATGGCGATCCTGCTCGTCCACGAGCTCGGCCACTACTTCACCGCGCGCCACTACAAGGCGGCCGTCAGCCTGCCCTACTTCATCCCGCTGCCGATCAGCTTCCTCGGGACCCTCGGCGCGATCATCCGGATGCGCTCGCCGGGGCGCGACAAGAACGCGCTGTTCGACATCGCGGCCGCCGGGCCGCTCGCCGGGCTCGCGGTCGCGGTGCCGGCGATGGTCCTCGGCCTCGCGTGGTCCGCGGTCGTGCCCCTGCCGCCGGCCGGGCACGTCGCGTTCGGCGACTCGCTCCTGACGCGCCTGCTCGTCCAGCTCCGCTTCGGCGCGATCCCCGACGGGTTCATGGTCTTCACGCACCCGATGGCCGACGCCGCGTGGGCGGGCTTCCTCGTGACGGCGCTGAACCTGTTCCCGGCGGGCCAGCTCGACGGCGGCCGTATCTCCTACGCGCTCTTCGGCCGCCGCCACCGCGCGATCGGACGGGCGACGGTCGCCGGGCTCGTCCTGGTCGGCCTCGCGTCGGCGCTCTGGAGCCTCCGCGCGGGGGACGGCGACCTCGCGTCATCGCTCAACTGGTTCGTCTGGGCCGGGCTGATCGCCTTCGTCGTCGGTTTCCACCACAGCCCGCCGCTCGACGACATCACCCCGCTCACGCCGGGCCGGCGCGCGCTCGGGATCGTCTGCCTGCTGCTCATCGTCGTCCTGATGCCGCCGTTCATCATCCGCGTCCAGTAGCTCAGGACCCCCGCCCGGCCTCGCGCGCGGCCTTCGCGACGTCCACGAACGCGAGGAGCGCCAGGCCGAGGACGAAGAAGAGCGCGAGCGACAGGATCGCGATCCGGTAGCTCCCGGTGAACTGCAGCGCCAGGCCGAACAGGAGCGGCCCCACCCAGCTCGTCCCCCGCTCGCTGATCTCGTAGAGGCCGAAGTACTCCGCCTCCTGCCCGCGCGGGATCATGAGGGAGTAGAGCGAGCGGCTGAGCGCCTGGCTGCCGCCCAGGACCAGCGCGATCACGGCCGCGAGGGCGACGAACTCGCCGCCCGTCCGGAGCCAGCCGTACGCGTAGGTCACGGTGCCCGTCCAGATCACGAGGCTCATCGCGATCGCGCGCTTCGCGCCGACCGCGGCGGCCACCCGGTTGAAGAGGAGCGCGCCTCCGAACGCGACGAACTGGACCATGAGGATGACCGCGGTCAGCGTCGAGATCGGCAGCCCCAGCTCCTCCTGGCCGAACTGCGACGCGAGCGCGATCACCGTCTGGATGCCGTCGTTGTAGAGGAGGTACGCGGCGAGGAACAGCACGGTCTGCGGGTACCGGCGCGCGCGGCCGAGCGTGCGCCGGAGCTGCCGGAGCCCGACGGTCAGGTAGTGCTCGTCCGGCCCGAGCCGGCGCTCGGGCCCGCGGTTGCGGAGCGCGGCGAGCGGGATCAGCGTGAAGAGCGCCCACCACACGCCCGCGGAGGCGAGGTTGATCCGCACGACGAGGCCGGTCGAGAGGCCGAGCGCCTCGGCCCGCGCGAAGAGGGCGAGGTTCAGGGCGAGGAGGAGCCCGCCCCCGAGGTAACCGAGAGCCCAGCCGTACGACGACACGGCGTCGCGGCGGTGGGGCGGCGCGAGGTCGGGGAGGAACGCGTTGTAGAAGACGATCGACGCGCCGAAGGCGATGTTGGCCACGAGGAAGAGGGCGCCGCCCAGGAGATAGCTCGTGCCGTGGACGACATAGAGGGCGGCCGTCGCGCCGGCGCCGACATAAGCGAAGAGCGCGAGCATCTCCTTCCGCCGGTGCGAGTAGTCGGCGATGGCGCCGAGGACCGGCAGGAGCACGACCTGCCCGAGGACGGAGAGCGACACCACGTACGGGAAGAAGGCGCCCGCGCGGACGGGAACGCCGAGCGGGTGGACGAAGCCATCGGCGTCGGCGGCCGCGCGCGTCACGGTCGTCAGCCACGGGCCGAGGAACACCGTCACCACCGTCGTGGGGAAGGCGGAGTTCGCCCAGTCGTAGAAGTACCAACCGATCCGTTCGCGGCGATCGCTCACGCGGTGCCCGCCGTCCGCGGGAGGATGACACAGGCGGCCCGGCTGCGCTACTATCCGCGTCATGCCGGGCCGGCTCGACCCGAGGCAGCTCGAGCAGCTGATCAAGCGGGGCGAGATCGACACCGTCCTCGCGGTCTTCCCCGACACCTTCGGCCGCCTCATGGGCAAGCGCGTCGTCGGGAGCTACTTCCTCGACCACGTCGCGACGGAAGGCGCGCACGCCTGCATCTACCTCTTCACGGTGGACATGGAGATGGAGCCGCTGCCGGGCTTCAAGCTCACCTCGTGGGAGCGCGGCTACGGCGACATGAAGGTGGTGCCCGACCTCGCGACGCTCCGGCTCGTGCCGTGGCTCCCGAAGACGGCGCTCGTCTTCTGCGACGTGTACACGGAGGAGGGCGAGCCGATCGAGGAGGCGCCGCGCTGGGTGCTCAAGCGCCAGGTCGAGCGCGCGGCGCGGCTGGGCTTCGTCGTCAAGACCGCGGCGGAGCTCGAGCTCTACGTCTTCAAGGAATCGTTCGACGAGGCGCGGGCGAAGCGCTACAAGAACTTGACGCCCGCGGCGTCCTATCTCGAGGACTATCACATCCTCCAGACGACGAAGGAGGAGCCGCTGATCCGTGCGATCCGGAACGGCATGGAGGGCGCCGGCGTCCCCGTCGAGACGTCGAAGGGCGAGTGGGGGCGCGGCCAGGAGGAGATCAACCTCCGCTACGCGGAGGCGCTGGAGATGGCGGACCGCGCCGCCCTCTACAAGCACGGCGCGAAGGAGATCGCGCACCTCCACGGCTGCTCCGTGACGTTCATGGCGAAGTACGACATGGGCGCCGCGGGCTCGTCGTTCCACCTCCACTCCTCGCTCTGGGACAAGGGCGGCCGCAAGGCGCTCTTCGCGACGACGGGCCACGGCGCGGCGCAGCGGACGTCGAGCGTGCTCTTCGGCCCGTGGCTCGCCGGCCAGCTCGCGATGGCGCGCGAGCTCGCCTGGTTCTACGCGCCGAGCGTCAACGCCTACAAGCGCTACCAGGCGGGCTCGTTCGCGCCCACCCGCATCGTCGCCGGCTGGGACAACCGCACCTGCGGGTTCCGCCTCTGCGGCGAGGGCGCGGGCTTCCGCGTCGAGAACCGCATCCCCGGGGCGGACGCGAACCCCTACCTCGCCTTCGCCGCGACGATCGCGGCGGGGCTCCACGGCATCGCGGCCAAGCTCAAGGCGCCGAAGCTCTACGAGGGCAACGCCTACGAGGACGCGACGCTCCCGCAGGTGCCCAAGACGCTCCGTGAGGCGATCGCCGAGCTCGAGCGCTCGCGGGCGGCGCGCGCGGCGTTCGGCGAGCGCGTCGTCGAGCACTACCTCCACACCGCGCGGCTCGAGCAGCAGGCGTTCGACCAGACCGTGACCGACTGGGAGCT
>DATFVL010000019.1 GCA_035260325.1 Candidatus Methylomirabilota bacterium
GAGCACCCCCGCCTCGAGGAGCGCGCCCGCCTGGCCGAGCCGCGCCGCGAGCGCGCTCACGGCGAAGCCGCCGAGCCCCGCGAGCGCGGCCGCGCCCAGCGCCGTGACGGCGCCGCCACCGAGGAGCGCCGCGGGGCCGCCGCGCCGCAGCGCGCGACCGCCGAGGGCGAGCGCCCGACCGAGCCACGCGACCGGATGGACGCGGTTCGGCGGATCGCCGAACGCCAGGTCGAGCGCCACGGCGGAGAGCAGGACCACGACCGCGTAGAGAATCGGCTCAGGCTCTCGGGAACGCGAGACCGACGAGCTTCGCGACGGCGGAGAGGTCGAGCGCCCCGCCGACGACGCGCGCGAGCCGCTCGTAAGGATCGCCCCGCGGCGCGCCCCAGCGCCCGTCGGGCGCGCTTCCCTTGAGCGCCGCGAGGTGACGGAGGAGCGCGCGGCGGAGCGCGTCGTTGGCGAAGAGGCCGTGCAGGTAGGTGCCGGCGACGTTCCCCGCGGCGTTGACGGCGCCGTCGGCGTCGTGGGCGGACGCGCCGCCGCGCTCGACGACGGCGAAGAGCGGGGGCGCGCCAGGCGCCGGGCGCGTCCGCCCCGCGTGGATCTCGTACGCCGTGACCTCGCTGCCGGCCGCGGCGGCGAACGGCCCCGGCGTCCCCGCCACGCGCGCGCGCACGCGCACGGTGGTCTTCGACGGCGAGAAGGTCGTCACCGCCGGCAGGAGGCCGAGGCCCGGCGTGGACGGCGCCGGTGACTCGACGCCCTCGGGATCGAGGATGGCCTCGCCGAGCATCTGGAAGCCGCCGCAGACGCCGAGCACGTGGCGTCCCGCGGCCGCGGCGCCGCGGATCGCCGCCGCGAACCCCGTCGCCCTGAGCCAGCCAAGATCCGCGACCGTGCTCTTGCTCCCGGGCACGACGACGAGATCGGCCGCGCCGAGCTCGGCCGGCGTCGTGACCCAGCGCACGCGGACCCCGGGCTCCTCGGCGAGCGGCTCGAAGTCGTCGAAGTTCGCGAGGCGCGGGAGCCTGACGACCGCGATCTCGATCGCCGCGCTCTCGCCGCCCGCGGGCTCGCGTAGCGAGTCGAGATCGAGCGAGTCCTCGGCGGGCGCCAGCCGGCCGGGGATCCACGGCACGACCCCGAGCACGGGCACGCCCGTGCGCGCGGTCAGCTCCTCGAGCCCCGGACGGAGCACCGCCACGTCGCCGCGGAACCGGTTCACGACGAAGCCGCCCACGCGCGCGCGGTCGGCCGGATCGAGGAGCGCGAGCGTGCCCACGAGTGCTCCGAACACGCCGCCGCGGTCGATGTCGCCGACGAGGACGACACGCGCGTCGGCGAGCCGGGCGATGCGCATGTTCACGATCTCGGTCGCCGCGAGGTTGATCTCGGCGGGACTCCCCGCGCCTTCGATGACGACGAGGTCGTGGGCGCGCCGGAGACGCGCCAGGCTCTCGCCGACGATCGGTAGGAGCTCGGGTAAAAGTTTCACGTACGCCCGCCAATCCATGGTGCCGACAGCCCGGCCCCGCACGACGACCTGCGAGCGGTCGTCGGCCTCGGGCTTGAGGAGGATGGGGTTCATGTCCACGCTCGGCTCGACGCCGGCCGCCTCGGCCTGCGCCGCCTGCGACCGTCCGATCTCGCCGCCGTCCGCCGTCACCGCGGCGTTGAGCGCCATGTTCTGCGACTTGAAGGGGGCGACGCGATACCCCGCGCGCGCGAAGAGGCGGCAGAGGGCGGCGGCGAGGACGCTCTTGCCCACGCCCGAGCCCGTCCCCTGGACCATCAGGCAGGGCGCCGGCGCGCTCATGGTTCCGTCACATTGACCGGCATTGGCGCGGCGACGATGATAGTCGAATCGACGCGCACCTGTGGGATAATCCGGCGCATGGTGCGTCGCACCCGTGTCGGTCGCGCGTCCACGGTGCTGCTGGCGTTCTACCTCGTCTGCGTGACGCTCGTGTTCTCGTTCATTCTCTTCGAGGTGCTCGATATCGACGGGTCGGACTTCCCCGTCGCGCCGATGCGGGCGGTCGCGCCGCCCCACCCGGCGGAGTCGAGCCACGACATCAAGCGGACGCACCTCGCTGGCCCCGGGCAGTTCGGGATCGACCTCGACCTCCCCGCGGTGAGCGGCGTCAACGTCTCGCTCCGCGTCCAGCGCGCGACGGGCCTCGCCGCGGCCGTGGCGGGCCCGCCCACCGCGCTCGCCTTCCGCGTCACCCTCGCCCGCTCCTCGCTCGACGTCCCGGCCCCCACGTAACGCTCCGCGCGCGTCGTTCCGGTCGTTCGCTCCACGTTCAGGGGGAGGGTCATGGTCCGAGTGCTCTTGGTGGTCTCCGCGTTGTCGCTGCTGCCCGTCTGCCCGCCGGCGGGTGCCCAGGAGCGCCTCGGGCGCCTGACACTCGACCAGGCGGTGGACCTCGCCCTGCGCGAGAACCCGACGCTCCGGGCCAAGGGCTTCGAGCTCGAGTCCACGCGCGCCGGCGAGGTGACCGCGGGGCTCATCCCGAACCCGACCGGCTCGTACACGAGCGAGAAATACGGCGCCAGCAACAGCTACATCGAGCAGACCGCGACCCTCGGCCAGACGATCGAGCTCGGCGGCAAGCGCGGGCGGCGCCTCGACAGCGCCCGGGCGCGGACGCGCGTCACGGAGGCCGAGCTCCTGGACGTGCGGCGCCAGGTCGTCTTCCAGGTCAAGAAGACGTTCACCGACGTGCTGACCGCCAGGGCCGCGCTCGCGCTCGCCGAGCAGAACCTCAAGGCGCTCGAGGACGTCGAGAAGGTCCAGCGCCTGCGGGCCGAGAAGGGCGACATCTCCGAGCTCGAGCTCCTCCGCATCGAGGTCCAGACCTACCAGTTCCGGCGCGACGCGGCCGACGCGCGCCAGGCGGCGAATGTCGCCAGGATCGCGCTGCGCGCCGTCGCCGGAGCCGACCGGATCGCCGACGACTTCGAGGTCGAGGGCGAGCTCGGCTTCAAGGAGTTCGCGCCGACCCGCGGCGATCTCTACCGGCTGACGCTCGAGAACCGCCCGGACATCCGCGCGGCGGAGGCGGCCCGCGAGCGGGCGCGCGCCGACGTGAGCCTGGCGCGCGCGAACGCGTGGTGGGACGTGACGCCGCAGCTCGAGTACAAGCGCACCGACACCAACGAGCAGACGTTCGGCTTCGGGTTCAGCGTGCCGATCCGGATCTTCGACCGGAACCAGGGCGAGATCGCGCGGTCCCGCGCCGAGGTGAATCGGGCGGACGCGGTGCGCGAGGCGGTCGCCGTCCAGGCGCTCTCGGAGGTGGACACGGCGCTCGGCGCGCTCACGACCGAGCGCGCCAAGCTGGTCGCCCTCCGCGACACCTACCTGCCGAAGGCGCAGAAGGCCCGCGACACGATGGAGTTCGCCTACCGCCGCGGCGGCGTCAATCTGCTCGACTTCCTCGACGCCCAGCGGACGTACCGGGAGACCTCGCTCGAATATCTGAAGACGCTCGGCAACTACTGGACGGCGGTGTATCAGCTCGAGGCCGCCGTCGGCGGTCCCCTGGGGAATTAGCATGCCGACGCGGCTCCTGCTCCTCCTCCTCGGCGCGGCGCTCGCCGCGGGCTGCGGCGACGCCAGCTCGGGGCCGCCCGCGGCGCCGGGGCCCGCGGCCCACGCGCCGCCCGTCGTCAAGACGGTGCATCCCGAGTACAAGACGCGCGCGACCGCCATCGAGACGAGCGGCAAGGCGCAGTTCAATGAGGAGCAGCTCGCGCGCGTGCAGGCGCCGCTCACGGGCCGCGTCGTCGAGGTCCTCGCCCGACCCGGAGACCTCGTCGAGTCCGGCCAGCGCCTCTTCGTCCTCGACAGCCCCGACCTCGGCCAGGCCAAGAGCGACTATGCGAAGGCGGCCGCCGACGTCGAGCGCGCCCAGAAGGCGCTCGACCTCGCGCGCGAGCTATTCGAGGCCAGGGCGATCGCCCAGAAGGAGATCCGCGAGACGGAGAACGACTGGCGCAAGGCCATCGCCGAGCGCGAGCGCGCCGCGTCGCGCCTCCGCACGCTCGGCGTTCCCCCGGCGCAGCTCGAGGCGGTCGCGGCCCGCGCCGACGCCTCCACCCGCATCGTCGTGACGGCGCCCCGCAGCGGGATCATCGTCGAGCGCAACGTCGCCCCCGGTCAGGTCGTCGCGTACGGCCAGTCCGACACGCCGCTCAACCTCTTCGTCATCGCGGACCTCTCCACGATGTGGGTCGTCGCCGACGTCTACGAGCCCGACGTGCCGAAGGTGCGGCTCGGCCAGGCGGTCACGGTCACGCTCCCGTGCTGCCCGGGCGACCGCTACGAGGGCCGCGTCAGCTACATCAGCGACACGGTGGACAAGGAGACGCGCACCGTGAAGGTCCGGGCCGTCGTGCCGAACCGCGGCCGCGCGCTCAAGGCGGAGATGTTCGTCAAGGTCGCGATCGGGACCGGGACGAGCCGAGTCCTGGCGATCCCGGAGAGCGCGGTCCACACCGAGGAGCGCAAGACATTCGTGCTGGTCCAGACGGGCCGGGACGCTTACACGCGGCGTCCCGTCAGGCTGGGCGCGACCTTTGACGGGCTGGCCGAGGTGATCGAGGGCGTCGGGCCGGACGATCTGGTCGTGACCTCGGGGGGCATCCTCCTCAAGAAGTCCGGAAAATGATCGGCGGCGCGGCGACGACGTGATCGCACGGATCATCGCCTTCGCGCTGCACCAGCGCTTCATCACCCTGGCCATGGCGCTCCTGCTGACGGTCGGGGGGATCGTCTCGTTCTCCCGCCTGCCGATCGAGGCCTATCCCGACGTCACGGACGTCGAGACGGACGTCATCACGATCTGGCCCGGCCACGCCGCCGAGGAGGTCGAGCGCTACCTCACGATCCCGATCGAGAAGGAGCTGAACGGGATCGCGCGCGTCGCGTTCATCCGTTCCTTCTCGAACTTCGGGCTCTCCAACATCCGCGTGTTGTTTACCGACAGCACCGACATGTACTGGGCACGCCAGCAGGTCCAGGAGCGTCTCTTCCAGGCCGAGGTGCCCTCGGACGCGAAGCCCCAGCTCGGCCCGCTCGCCAGCGTGATCGGCGAGGTCTATCGCTACACGCTCGAGTCGAAGACGATGCCCCTCGTCGAGCTCAAAGCGCTCCAGGACTGGGTGCTGGAGCGCGAGTTCCGCAAGGTGCCCGGCGTCGCCGACGTCGTCTCCTGGGGCGGCGGCATCAAGCAGTACCAGATCACGGTGGACCCCGCGCGCCTCCGCGCCTACAAGCTCACGCCGCGGCAGGTGTTCGACGCCGTCACGGCGAACAACGCGAACGCCGGGGGCAGCTACATCCCGCAGGGCGAGTACGCCCTGATGGTCCGCGGCATCGGCCTCCTCCAGTCGCTCGCCGACATCGAGAACGTCGTCGTCACGGCCCAGAAGGGCACGCCGGTCATGATCCGCGACATCGCGACGGTGGGGATCGGCCACGCGATCCGCTTCGGCGTGCTCGGGCGCGATCACGACGACGATCTGGTCCAGGGCATCATCCTCATGCGCCGGGGGGAGAACCCCGGTGTGGTGATCGACGGCGTCAGGAAGAAGCTCGCCGACGTCCAGAGGAACCTGCCGGCGGGCGTCGAGCTGAAGACGTACTACAGCCGTGACCGCCTCGTGAAGACGACGGTGACGACGGTCATGCGAAACCTCATCGAGGGCGCGGGGCTGGTCATCGTCGTCCTCTCCCTCTTCCTCTACAACGTCCGCGCCGCGTTCATCGTGGCGCTCACGATCCCGCTCTCGCTCCTCTTCGCGTTCGTCTTCATGGACGTCCGCGGCATCCCCGCGAATCTGATCTCGCTCGGTGCGATCGACTTCGGCATCATCGTGGACGGTGCCGTCATCATGACCGAGAACATCGTCCGCCACCTCGCCCAGCACCGGCCGACGCGCCACCGGGTCGTTCGTGAGATCCAGCACGCGGCGAGCGAGGTCGCGCGGCCGCTCACCTTCGCCGTGCTCATCATCATGACGGTCTACTTGCCGATCCTCACGTTCCAGCGCATCGAGGGCAAGCTGTTCACCCCGATGGCCATGACGATCTCGCTCGCGGTGGTCGGCTCGCTCCTCCTGACGCTCACCCTCATCCCCGTGCTGGCGAGTCTCCTCTTCCGGCGCCCGCCGTCGGAACGCGAGAGCCCGATCCTACGCGTCCTGCGTCGCCTCTACCTGCCGGCCGTGCGCGGGTGCCTCCGACGCCCGAGCCTCCCGATCCTCGGCGCCGCCGGCTTCCTCACCGTGGCGCTGTTCGTCTTCACGCTGCTCGGCAAGGAGTTCTTGCCGGAGCTCGACGAGGGGGACCTGTGGCTCCGCGTGAAGTTTCCGGTCGGGATCTCGCTCGAGGGCGCACGCCCTTACGTCCACGAGATCCGCGAGCGCCTCCTCACCTTTCCCGAGGTCCGCACCGTCGTCTCCCAGCTCGGCGCGCCCGACGACGGCACGGATCCGAACGGTCCCGACACGTGCGAGTTCTACATCGGCCTCAAGCCGCGCGGCGAGTGGGTCACGCGGGACAAGGACCGGCTCATCGAGGCGATGAGCCGGTCGCTCGCCGCGATCCCGGGGATCACGCTGAACTTTTCGCAGCCGATCAAGGACAACGTGGACGAGGCGCTCGCGGGGGTCAAAGGCGAGCTGGGTATCAAGCTCTTCGGCCCGGATCCGTTCGTCCTCCAAGCCAAGGCCAAAGAGATCGCGGATGTCCTCCAGGGAGTCCGCGGAGTGGTCGACCTCGACTACGACAAGCTCGTCGGCCAGCCGCAGCTCCAGATCGTGGTGGATCGCCGCGCCGCCGCCCGTTACGGCATCAACGTCCAGGACATCCAGGAGATGGTCGAAGCGACGACCAAGGGGCGCATCGTGACCCAGCTGTTCGAGGGCGAGCGGCGCTTCGACCTGGCCGTGCGCGTGGCGGCGCCCGAGGGCGACGTGCTCACGCGACTCGGGAACCTCACGGTCAGCGCGCCCAGCGGCGAGCGCATTCCGCTGACCCAGCTCGCCGAGATCACGCGCGCCCAGGGCGTCGGCCAGATCCTGCGTGACGGCAACGTCCGCCGCGTGGCGATCAAGTGGAACATCCGCGAGCGCGACATGGGAAGCCTCGTGGCCGAGGCCATGCAGAAGGTCGACGCGGCCGTGAAGCTGCCGGAGGGCTACCAGCTCGTCTGGAGCGGCCGCTTCGAGGACCAGCAGCGAGCGCTCGCGCGCCTCTACATCATCGTGCCCCTCGTGATCTTCATCATCTTCATCCTCCTCTTCGCCGCCTTCGACTCCGTCGGCGATGCGCTCCTCATCATGCTCAACCTGCCCTTCGCACTCGTCGGGGGCACGTTCGCGCTCTTCCTCTGGGGGACCAACTTCAATATCTCCGCCGCCGTCGGCTACATCGCGGTGTTCGGCGTCAGCGTGCTGAACGGCGTCGTCCTGGTCTCCTCGATCCGCCAGGCCCGCGCGGAGGGGCTGGCGACGCGCGAGGCCATCGTCCGCGGTTGCGGGCTCCGCTTCCGCCCGATCCTCGTCTCCGGGATCGTCGCCATCATCGGCTTCCTGCCCGCTGCGCTGTCGCAGGACATCGGCTCCGAGATCCAGCGCCCGCTCGCCCGCGTCGTGATCGGCGGCCTGATCTCCTCGACGGCTCTCACGCTCCTCGTGCTGCCCGCCGTCTACGCCGTGCTCGCCCGTCGACCGACCGAACCGCCGGCGCTCGCCGGGGCGTAGGAGGCGTCGCCACTGATCACGCGTGTCATCGCGTTCGCCCTCCGCCAGCGATTCATCACGCTGGCGCTCGCGCTGCTCCTCACCGTCGGCGGGATCGTGTCCTTCTACCGCCTGCCGATCGAGGCGTACCCCGACGTCGGCGACGTCCAGGTCGACGTGATCACGCTGTGGTCGGGCCACGCGGCTGAGGAGGTCGAGCGCTACATCACGATCCCGCTGGAGAACGAGCTGAATGGCATCGCCCATGTGACCTTCCTCCGGTCCATCTCGAACTTCGGCCTCTCCAACATCCGGGTCGTCTTCGGCGACGGCGCCGACAACTACTGGGCCCGCCAGCAGGTGCAGGAGCGGCTGGTGCAGGCGGCGCTCCCCTCCGACGCCAAGCCGGGCCTGGGCCCGCTCTCCGGCGTCATCGGCGAGATCTACCGCTACACGCTCGAGTCGAAAACGCTACCGCTCGTCGAGCTGAAGGCGCTGCAGGACTGGGTGCTCGAGCGCGAGTTCCGGAAGGTCCCCGGGGTCGTGGACGTCGTCTCCTGGGGGGGTGGCATCAAGCAATATCAGGTCACGGTCGATCCCGAGCGCCTCCGCGCGTACAACCTGACGCTCAAGCAAGTCTTCGACGCGGTCGCCAGCAACAACGCGAACGCCGGCGGCAGCTACGTCCCCCAGGGCGAGTATGCCCTCATGGTGCGCGGGATCGGTCTCATCCAGTCGGTCGACGACATCGAGAACGTCGTCGTCGCCGCCCAGAAGGGCACGCCGATCCGCGTGCGCGACCTCGCCCGCGTCGGCATCGGCCACGCGATCCGCTTCGGCGTGCTCGGGCGCGATCACGACGACGATCTGGTCCAGGGCATCGTGCTCATGCGCAAAGGGGAGAACCCCGGCCAGGTGATCGAGGGCACCAAGCGGAAGATCGCCGAGCTCCAGAAACTCCTGCCGGGAGACGTGCAGCTGCGCCCGTACTACAGCCGCGACCGGCTCGTGCGGACGACGGTCACGACCGTCATGGAGAACCTCGTATCGGGGGCCGCGCTCGTGATCGTGCTGTTGTCGCTGTTCCTCTACGACCTTCGCGCCGCCTTCATCGTGGCCCTGACGATCCCATTGTCGCTCCTGTTTGCGTTCATCTTCATGGACCTCAGGGGGATTCCGGCCAACCTGCTCTCGCTCGGCGCGATCGACTTCGGAATCATCGTGGACGGCGCCGTCATCATGGCGGAGAACATCATCCGTCACCTGAGCGAGCGAAAGGCGACCGGGTCCCGGGTCGTTCGCGAGGTCCAGCACGCCGCGGTCGAGGTCGCGCGCCCGCTCACGTTCGCCGTGCTGATCATCATGACCGTCTACGGACCGATCCTCACCTTTCAGCGGATCGAAGGCCGGCTCTTTCGCCCCATGGCCGTCACGATCTCCCTTGCCGTCATCGGATCGCTCGTGCTCACGCTGACGCTGATTCCCGTCCTGTGCAGCCTGGTCTTTCGTCGCCCGCCGTCCGAGCGCGAGAGTCCGCTCCTCAGATGGCTCCGGCGTCCCTACCTGCCCGCGGTCCGCTGGTGCGTCCGCCGACCGCTCGTCCCGATCCTCGGCGCCGGCGCCGCCCTGGCGATCGCGCTCCTGGTCTTCACTCTCCTCGGCAAGGAGTTCCTCCCCGAGCTCGACGAGGGCGACATCTGGCTCCGGGTCAAGTTCCCCGTGGGGATCTCCCTGGAGGGGGCACGCCCCTACGTCCACGAGATCCGCGAGCGCCTGCAGACGTTCCCGGAGGTGCGCGTCGTCGTCTCACAGCTCGGCGCGCCCGACGACGGCACGGACCCCAACGGTCCCGACAACTGCGAGTTCTACATCGGCCTCAAGCCGCGGGAGGGGTGGAAGGTCAAGGACAAGGACACGCTGATCGAGGCGATGACGGCGTCGCTCGCGGCCATTCCCGGGATCACCACGAACTTCTCGCAGCCGATCAAGGACAACGTGGACGAGGCCCTCGCCGGGGTGAAGGGCGAGCTGGCGATCAAGATCTACGGCCCCGATGTGTTCGCACTCGAAGCCAAGGCGAAGGAGATCGTCGCGGTCCTGAACGGGATCCGCGGCGTGACCGACCTCGACTACGACCATCTGGTCGGCCAGCCGCAGCTCCAGATCGTGGTGGACCGGGCGGCGGTGGCGCGCTATGGCATCAACGTCCAAGACGTCCAGGACGTGATCGAGGCGGCGACGAAGGGACGCAGCGTCACGCAGATCTTCGAGGGCGAGCGGCGCTTCGACCTGGCGGTCCGCGTCGCACGTGACGGCGACCCGCTGGCGGCCCTGAGGCGCCTGGCCGTCAGCGCGCCGAGCGGCGAGCGGATCCCGGTGGTCCAGCTCGCCGAGATCAGCAAGACCGAGGGGCTCGCCCAGATCATGCGCGAGGGCAACAGCCGCCGCGTCGCCGTCAAGTGGAGCGTTCGCGAGCGTGACATGGGAAGCCTCGTCGCCGAGGCGATGCGGAAGGTGGACGCCGCGGTGACACTGCCCGAGGATTACCAGCTCGTTTGGAGCGGGCGATTCGAGGACCAGCAGCGGGCGCTGGCGCGCCTCTACGTCATCGTGCCGCTCGTCATCTTCATCATCTTCGTCCTGCTCTTCGGCGCCTTCAACTCCGTCGGAGACGCCCTTCTGATCATGCTCAACCTCCCCTTCGCCCTGATCGGCGGCACCCTCGCGCTCTGGGCCTGGGGGACCCACTTCAACATCTCGGCGGCCGTGGGTTATATCGCGGTCTTCGGCGTGAGCGTGCTCAACGGCGTCGTGCTCGTGTCGTCCATCCGCCAAGCGTACGGCGACGGCCTCCCGATGAGGGATGCGATCGTCCGGGGCTGCGAGATTCGCTTCCGCCCGATCGTCGTCTCGGGCATCGTCGCGATCGTCGGCTTCCTGCCGGCCGCGCTCTCCCAGGGGATCGGCTCCGAGATCCAGCGGCCGCTCGCCCGCGTCGTCGTCGGGGGGTTGATCTCGTCGACCGCGCTCACGCTGCTCGTGCTGCCGGCGATCTACGCCGTCCTGTCGCGGACGAACGGGAGCGCGTCGGGGTCGGTGCCGGGCGGCGCGGGCACGGCGAGCGCTTAGCGCCCGGGCGCCGCGTGGCGGCGCCGGAGCTCCCGCCAGAGCGCCGTCTTCTCCCAGCGGGGCGCCGGAAGACGCCGGCCCTCGGCGTCGAAGTGAGGGCTCGGGAAGAGGACCGTGATCATCTGCTCGCCGCGCCCGTTCCAGAGCCGGAGCCCCCACGTCGTCGGCGCGCACGAGCCGCCGTCCGTCCGGAAGAACGCGGCACGCGCGACGCGGCGCAGGCGCGCGAGCTCCGGGCTCCGCGTCCCGCGATGCTCGCCGACGCAGAGGTGGAAGTGCCAGGCGCCGGGGTCCACGGTGAGGTAGCCGTCGAGCATCGTCACCTTGGGCGGCGCCGTGAAGCGGATCTCGTACGCCGCGCCCTCGAGCAGCGGGCCCACGGTCACCTCGGCCCAATGCTCGGTGAAGAGCCCGGTCAGGAGCCGCTCGATCGCGTCTCCGGCGACGGGCACGTCGAAGTACGCGGTGACCGTCCCGTCGAGCTCGCGCTCGACGCCGGTCGGGTCGGCGTCGTCCCGCGGGGCCTCGTCCACGGGACGAGGATACGGTCACTCGAGCGTGAACACCACCGGCAGGCGGACGCGCAGGTGGCGCGGCGGCACGCCGGGCGGGAACGGCTCCGGGGCGAGGCGCCGCACCGTCTCGAGCGCCGCCGCGTCGAGGAGCGCGTGAGAGGAGGAGTCCGCGAGGCCGACCAGACCGAACGTGCCGTCGGGGCGGATGACGATCTCGAGCGCAACCGTGCCCTGGAGCCCGCGCCGCCGCGCGGCGGGCGGATATCGGAGCGCTTCCTGGATGCGCTCGCGGAGCCGCGTGAGGTACGAGCCGTACTCGGCCCCCGGCGCACCGCCGCCGGTGCCCGGGCCGGCGAGCGCCAGGCCGCGGCTCACGTCGGGCGCCGTGCCGATCCCGCGGCCGCGCACGCCGACTCCGCCGGGGGCGCCGGCGCCCGCCGACGTGACGCCGCTGCCGGCCGCGACAGCTCCGGCGCCTCCCGGGGCGCCGGGCACCGCGCCATTGCCCGCGGGCTCGGTGGCGCTCGCCCGCGGCGGCGATGGCTCGAGCGCCACCGGCGGAGCGTGGCGAGGCGCTAGAGCTTCGAGGGCGCCTGACGCGCGCGCCGTCCGCGCGACGGCACGCGGGGCGCCGCCGGCGGCCGCCGAGGGCGCGCCACCGCCGGCCGCGATCGCCCCGCCCCCCTCAGTGTCCGCCCCGCGCGTGAGATCGATGTAGAGCGCGCCGAGCTCCGACTCCCGCGTGACGAACAGGACCACGGCGAGGAGGGCGGCCGCGTGGAGCGCCAGCGAGGCCACGAGCGTCGCGAGCCGTCTGGGCCGGCTCATGGATGCTCGGCGAGCCAGCGCTCGACGCCGACGGTGAGCGCCGCGCGCGCGGCGCGCGCGATCACGGAGCCGAGCTCGCTCACGGGGCCGCCGAAGCGGCACAGCCGCCCGCGGCCGGTCGCCGCGACGACGACGGCGTCGGTCGAGGTGCCGCTGGCCGGCGTGCCGTCCGCGCAGCGCACGCCCGACGCGACGAGGAGCGCCGTCTTCACCTCGGTCACCGTCATGACGGCGTTGACCAGCGCGGCGGGCTCGGCTGCCGCGTCGACGACGACGATCGCGTTGATCGTCGAGGACGCCCAGACCGCGGCCGGGTGGACGCCGGCGGCGACGCGGTTGCTGAGCCCCACGGTGACGACGGCGAGCACGCCCAGGCCGTGACCGGCTGCCTCCGCGACCTCGGCCTTCTCGGTCCACGCCGACGTGAGGAGCCCGATCCACGGCGCGGGCACGCCCCGGCGCGCCGCGAATGCGGCGAGCCGCGCCTCGACGTCGTGGGGCTCGACGTCCTTCGGCACGTGGAGATTCACGATCGCCCGCGCCGCGCCGAGGCCGCCGCCGACCAGCGCCGAGGAGACGGCGGTGAGCGCCGCGCGCGCCGTCACCACGACGGCCTCCCGGTCGACGGCGACCTCGACGCCGTCCATCAGAACGCGGCCCGGAGCCCGGCGAGCGCGGTCAGGCCGAGCGCGGGGAAGCCGCGCACCTCCGAGTACCGCTCGTTCAGGAGGTTCTGGATGCGCGCGGTCAGGTCGAGCGATTGCAGATAACCGTAGCGGTCGACGAGCCGGTAGGTGCCCCCGACGTCGACGCGGGTGTGGCCGGTGTTGTACACCCCGCCCCCGCCGGCGTCGAACTGCCGGGTGACGACGTGCACCTGCGTGAAGAGCGAGAGGCGCTTGACGGGCTCCCACGTGAGGCCGATATTCCAGCGGTTGTCGGGCTCCCGCGGGATCGGGTGGCGCGTCGCGAGCACCAGACTGTTCGTGTAGGTGTAGTTGACCGAGGCCACGAGGTTGTCGAGCAGGTCCGTCTCCGACGTGAACTCGATTCCCTGGGCGCGCGCCTTACCCGAGTTGACGCCCTTGACGAACGGCGGCGTCGCGATCGAGACCAGGCCGATCAGATTCTCGAAATCGGTCTTGAAGTAGGTCAGGCCCAGGCGCACCCGGTCGGCCCAGAGGCGCTGGTCGGCGCCGGCGTCCCAGGAGAAGCTCACCTCAGGCTTGAGCGTCGGGTCGGAGAAGCCGGGGAAGAACTGCTCGTTGAAGGTCGGCGCGCGGAAGCCCGAGCCCGCGCCGCCGCGGATGCGGGTCCCCCACTCCTTCACCACGTACGCGAGCGAGCCGCGCTCGGTGGTGTTGCGGCCGAAGATGCTATTGTCCTCCACGCGGACGCCCGCCGACAAGAAGAGCCGCTCCCAGAACCGGAGCTGCTCCTCGAAGAAGCCCGCCGTCGTGTGGCTGTGCGCGTCGAAGGGCGTGGTCGGCGAGCCGGGAGCGCCCGGCCGCAGGTGCCCTTCTTCGCCCCGGAGCTCGAGGCCGAAGGTGCTCGTGGACCACGACCCCATGAAGAAGCGGTTGAGCCACTCCGCCTCCCGCCGCTCCACCTTGATCCGCGACGGGAACTCGCACGGCGGGAACGGGCACTCGTCCGCCCGGTCGGGGAGGTCGATGAACGTGTTCGTGTTGTTGTACTTCCCGAGGCGCAGCTCGGTCTCCCACCACTGGAGTGGCCGCGTCTTGCCGGCGAGCGTCATCACGTACGTCTCGCTGATGTTCCGGTTGTTGTTGTCGATGACCGGGTCGATCGGCAGCGGGCCGAAGTTCGTGGAGACGAACTTCACGGGGAGCCCCGTCTCCGTGCGGTTGTAGCGCAGCGTGAAGCCGATCGAGCTCCGGTACGGGAGCGAGACGCCGAGCCGGAGGTTCAGCGCGTTCTGGTCCGAGTCGTCGTTCTTGAAATGGCCGTTCGACTCCATGTGCGAGGCGCCGAGCGCGTAATCGAAGGGGCCCCAGGCGCCGGAGAACCCGGAGCGGGTCGCGTAGGTGTCGTAGTTGCCGGCTTCCTGCGAAAAGTACCCGGAGAAGGGGCCCTTCCCCTTCTTGGTGATGATGTTGATCACGCCCCCGATCGCGTCGGCGCCGTAGAGCGTCGACTGCGCGCCGCGGATGATCTCGATGCGCTCGATCATGTCGGGCGAGAGGTCGGAGAGGTCCACCTCGCCGAGCGTCGGGCTCTTCACACGGACGCCGTCCACCAGGACCTGGACCTGTTTCGTGTTCGCGCCGCGGATCGTGATGCCCGTCGTCTTGCCGAAGCTGCCGGAGCGCCGGATCTCGACACCCGGCACGTTGCGCAGCGCCTCGTCCACGCTCGGATAGTGATAGGTCTTGAAGTCGTCTTCGGTCACGACCGTCACGCTCATGCCGAGCTCGCCGACCCGCGCCTCCGTCTTCGTCGCCGTCACCACCACGGGCTCGAGCTTCTTCGTCTCCTGGGCTGCCGCCGTCCCGACCGTCGCCGACGCCGCCAGCGCCGCCACCCACGCCATCAGAAGCCTCCATCGCATCGCTTCACTCCTTTTTTCCGCGAAAGGGTTGGAAGTCGTCGCTCCGGACAGGTCTCCTGGCTCGTGGATCGTCGCGCCGCGCCCGGCCTTCCCATCCGCCTGGCGGACAGTGGCCTTCGTCTGGGCGCGCGCTCCCCACTCACAGTGGCGGGACCGCGCCGGCTTCTCACCGGCTTCCCTCGGACCCGGAGCTCGCTCACTCGCTCGAAGCTGCTCTGGCTCGTCCTCCTTTCGTCGTCGCGGTGTCGCCTCGCCCGACGCCCGGTGTGTCGACCCGCCACGTGAGCTGAACGACCGGGCGGCGCGTCGTCGGGTGCTTGTCCACCGTCACCTCGCAGCCGAACGCCGACCCGAGGAGCGCCTCGTGCAGCACCGCCTCGGGCGGGCCGACGGCGACCTGGCGGCCCTCGGCCATGAGCAGGAGCCGGTCGCACACCTCGGCCGCGAGGTTCAGGTCGTGAGAGACGAGCAGGATGGTGACGCCGCGCTCGCGGTTGAGCCGCCGTAGCATCGCCGCCGACTCCGCCTGATAGCGAAGGTCGAGGTGAGCCGTCGGCTCGTCCAGCACGAGGAGCCGCGGCTCCTGGGCGAGCGCCCGGGCCACGACCGCGCGCTGGCGCTCGCCGCCGCTGAGGCTCTCGAGCCGTTGCGCCGCGAGGTCGGCGACGCCCGTCGCCTCCATCGCGGCGCGGGCGATCGCGCGGTCGGCCGGGTCCTCGAAGTAGCGGCCCGGCGCGTGCGGATAGCGCCCCATCAGGACGAGCTCCTCGACCGTGAACGGGAACTCTCGCGGCACGCCCTGGGGCACCACGGCGACCCGCCGCGCCAGCGCGTCCCGTCCCCAGCGCCGGAGCGGGCGCCCCTCGAAGACGATCGCGCCCGCGGCGGGCTCGAGCACCCGCGTGAGGAGGCGGATCAGCGTGGTCTTGCCGGCGCTGTTCGGGCCGATCACGCCGACGATCTCGCCCTCGCCGATCTCGAACGCGAGGTCGGCGAGCCTGAACGGGCGCGCCCGCCGCTCGCCCGCGGCGGGATACGCGAAGCCGACCCCGCGGAGCTCGACGAGCGGCGGCCTCACACGCTTCCCCGGTAGCGCGTGCGCAGGAGCCAGACGAAGACGGGCGCGCCGCAGAGCGAGGTGATGACACCGACCGAGAGCTCGGCCGGCGTCACGATGTTGCGCGCGACCGTGTCGGCGGCGAGGAGGAAGACGCCGCCGCCCACGAGCGACGCGGGCACGAGCAGGCGGTTGTCCGGCCCCACGAGCATGCGGAGCGCGTGGGGCACGACGAGCCCGACGAAGCCGATGGGCCCGGCGAAGGCGACCACGCTCGCCGTGAGCAGCGCCGCGGCGACGAAGATGACGAGCTTGAGGCGCTCCGCGTCCACGCCGAGCTGCCGGGCCGATTCCTCGCCGAGCGCCAGGAGGTTGAGCTCCCGCGCGCGCGCCAGGACGAGCCCGAAGCCGACGGCCGCGAGCGCGGCGAACAGCGCCAGCGGCCGCGGCGGGATCGGCGCGAGGTTGCCGAGGAGCCAGTGGATCACGCCGCCCAGCCGGTTCACGTCGAGGAGCGAGACGACGACGGTGATCGCGGCGGAGAAGAAGATCCCGACGATCACGCCGGCGAGGAGCAGCGTCTGGATCTGGAGGCCGCGCCCCGCGGCGGCGATGAGGTACACGGCGCCGGCGGCGGCGAGCGCGCCCGCGAAGGCGAACGCGGTGAGCCCCGCCGCCTGGAGGAGGCCCGGGCCGAGCCCCACGCTCTGGCCGATCACGACGCCGAACGCGGCGCCGCCGGAGACGCCCAGCACCGACGGCTCGGCGAGCGGGTTGCGCGTGAGCGCCTGGAACGCGACGCCCGCGACCGCGAGCGCGCCGCCCGCCAGGATCGCGACGGCGATGCGCGGGAGCCGGATCGACAGGGTGACGACGCTCTCGACCGACGCCGCCGGCGCGCGCCCGGTCACGGCGGCGAGCACGGCGCGCGGCGGGAGCCCGGCGCTCCCGAGGAACAGGGCCACCGCGCCCGCGAGCGCGAGGGCGGCCACGAGCGCGCCGAGGAGCACGAGGAGCCGGCCGCGCTGGCTCACCTGAAGGCCTCCGGGTGGATCGCGCGCGCGAGCTGCTCGAGCCCGTCCACGACCCGGGGGCCGTAGCGGTGGAGGAGATTGCCGTCCACCTGACCGAGGCGCCCCGCCCTGATCGCCGGCAGCGCCGCGAGCCGCTCCCAGCGCTCGCGCTCGACCGGGCCCGTGTTCGAGCCGTGGTTGGCGAGGAGGATCACCTCCGGCGCCTTCGCCACCGCGGCCTCGAGGCTGTAGCGCGGATAGGCGTCGGCTTCGGCAGCGCTGACGGAGTCGCCGCCCGCGAGCCGGATCAGCTCGGTGACGAGCGCCTCGCGGCCCGGAACGATCAGGGGCTCGGGCCAGAGCACGTAGAGGACGCGCGGGCGCTTGTACGGCGCGACCGCGCGCCGCACCGCTTCCACGCGCCGATCGAGCCGCGCCCTCAGCGCCTCCGCCGCGGCCCGGCGGCCGGTGAGCTCGCCCAGGTGCGCGATCAGGGCCGTGACGTCAGCGACGCGGTGGGCGGCGACGAGGTACGTCGGGATCCCGAGGCGCCGGAGCTGGGCGAACGTCTCCTCGCGGTTCCCCTCCGTCGTCGCGACGACGAGGTCGGGCCGGAGCGAGACGATGACCTCGAGGTTCGGGTTCACCATGCCGCCCACGCTCGGCTTGCGGCGGGCGGCCGGCGGGTAGTCGCAGAAGTCGGTCACGCCGACGAGACGGTCCTCGGCGCCGAGGGCGAAGAGGGTCTCGGTCACACTCGGGACGAGCGAGACGATGCGGGCGGGCGGCGCCGCGAGCTCCACGGCGCGCCCGAGCATGTCCGGCACCGTGAGCGCGGCCGCGGGCGACGCGAGCGCCGGCAGCAGGGCGAGCGCCCAGACCGCGCGCCTCATGCGCGGGATCCCGCGCACGCGGCGACGAACGCGCGCGCGAGCGCCGGGTTCGAGGCGAAGTGGAGGTGGACGTAGCTCATGAGCGTGCGGCCGATCAGATAGCCCTCGGCGCGGTGCTCCCCGCGGCGCTGAGCGATCCGGTAGACGCGCTCGACGCTCTCGGGCACCGGACCGAGGGTCGAGTAATGGAATTCGTGGCCGCGCGCCGCCGCGCCGGCCGGCCCGAGCGGCGTCTCGCCGGTGAACGCGACCTCCGTGTAGCCGAGCGCCATGCGGCGGGGCCGCATGCTCACCCGCGCGGGAAGCAGGCCGACCATCGGATGCGCGACGCCGTCGGCGTCCTCGAGGCTCTCCGCCAGGTACATGAGGCCGCCGCACTCGGCGTAGATCGGCCGCCGCGCCTCGGCGAGCCGGCGCACCGCCTTCCTCGCCGAGGCGTTCTCGGCAAGCCGCGCCGCGTGGAGCTCGGGATAGCCGCCGCCGAGGTAGAGGCCGTCCACCTCGGGCGGCTCGGGCTCGGCGAGCGGGCTCCAGAAGACGAGCTCGGCCCCGGCCTCGCGCAGCAGGTCGAGGTTCTCGGCGTAGTAGAACTGAAACGCCGCGTCGCGAGCCACGCCGATTCGGACGGCTCGAGAGCGGGCGGGCCCCCTCCGTTCGGAAAGACACTCACTCGGGGACCTGCCCTCTCCCGGCAAATCCAGGAGGGGCGGGGCGACGCGCGCGAGCGCCAGGAGGCGGCCGAGATCTATGGACGCCTCGACCGCGGAGCCGAGGCGCCGGAGCTTCTCGGCGTCGAGCGCGCCCTCGACGGCCGTGACGAGGCCCAGATGACGCTCGGGCAGCGTGAGCGACTCGTCGCGTGCGAGCGCGCCGAGGGGCACGGCGCGGCAGCCGGCCCGGATCGCGTCGAGCACGAGCCGCCCGTGCGCCTCGCCGCCCACGCGGTTCACGATCACGCCCGCGACGTCGAGCCCGGGATCGAAGACCTCGAAGCCGCGCACCACCGCCGCGGCGCTCCGCGCCTGGGCCCACGCGTCGAGGACGAGCACGACGGGCGCGCCGAGCCACTTCGCGAGCTCCGCGGTGGACCCAGCCTCGCTCGTGGGCTCGACGCCGTCGAAGCAGCCCATCACGCCCTCGACGACCGCGACGTCGGCGTCCGCCGCGTGGCGCGCGACGCACGCGAGGACGCGCTCGCGCCCGCACATCCAGCCGTCGAGGTTGTAGGAGGGACGCCCGGTCGCTCGCTCGTGGAGGCCCGGGTCGATGAAGTCGGGGCCCGCCTTGAACGCCTGGACCCGGAGGCCGCGTCGGCGGAGCGCCTCGAGCAGGCCCAGCGTGACCGTCGTCTTGCCGACGCCCGTCGCGACGCCGCCGATCACGATCGCGCGCGCCATGTCAGCTCTTGTCCGTGACGCCGGCCGACTTGAACGTCGCCATCTCGCTCCAGATGCGCGCGGCCGCGCGCGCGAGGTGGACGAAGAGCGCGGCGCCCGTCCCCTCGCCCAGCCGCATGTCCAGGTCGAGGTAGGGCTCGAGACCGAGGTAGGCGAGCACCGCCGCGTGGCCCGGCTCGGCCGAGCGGTGCGAGGCGAAGAGCGCGCCGCGCGCGGCCGGCGCGAGCGTGACCGCCACCAGCCCCGCGGCGCCCGAGATGAACCCGTCCAGCGCCACCGGCACGCGGCGGGACGCGCCCGCGAGGATCACGCCCACGAGTCCCGCGATCTCGAAACCGCCGACCTTGGCGAGCACGTCGAGGCCGTCGCGCGGGTCGGGCGCGTTCACCTCGAGCGCCCGCGCGACGACGTGGACCTTCCGCGCGAGCACCGCGTCGTCCACGCCGGTGCCGCGCCCCGTCACGCGCTCGGGCGGGGCGCCGGTGAGCGCCGCCGTGATCGCGCTGGCCGCGGTCGTGTTGCCGATCCCCATCTCGCCGGTGCCGAGCAGGTCGGCGCCGCCGTCGATCGCCTCCAGGGCGAGCCGCGCGCCCTGCTCGATCGCGCGCTCGGCCTGCGCGCGCGTCATCGCGGGGCCCGCCGTCATGTTCGCGGTGCCCGGCGCGATCGGGCAGGAGCGGAGCTCGGGCGAGCGGCCGATCGGGTTCGCCACGCCGAAGTCGGCGACGACCACGCGCGCTCCGGCCTGCCGCGCGAGCACGTTGACGGCGGCGCCGCCGCGCAGGAAGTTCTCGACCATCTGCGCCGTCACGACCTGGGGATAGGCGCTCACGCCCTCCGCAACGACGCCGTGGTCGGCCGCGAAGGTGAAGATCACGGGCCGGTCGACGGCGGGCGCGCCGCCGCGCAGCACCGCGAGCCCAAGCGCGAGCTCCTCCAGGCGCCCGAGGCTCCCGGGTGGCTTGGTGAGACTGTCGAGGTGACGCTGCGCCGCGGCCGCGAGCTCCGCGGGCGGAGCGACGATCGAGCTAAGGAGACTGGACAGCACTGGAGTCCCTCCCGGGCCCCGACGGCGGGGTGGCGGATTTGAGCGTGACCGGAATGCCCGCGACCATCAGGACGACTCGGTCGCACGCGGCGGCGACCTGCTGGTTGACGAAGCCGAGGAGGTCGCGGAAGCGGAGCCCGAGCTCCGTCTCGGGGTGGACGCCCGCGCCCACCTCGTTGGAGACGAGCGTCAGCGTCGAGGCGCGGCGGCCGACGAGCTTCCCGAGGGCCTCGGCCTCGTCGAGGATCGCGTCGTCGCCGTCGCCGCGCTGGATCAGGTTCGAGACCCAGAGCGTGAGACAGTCCACGACGAGCGCGTCGTAGGCGCCCTCGAGCCGGCCGAGGCAGGCCACGAGCTCGTGGGGCTCCTCGACCGTCGTCCATTGCCGGGGCCGCTCGGCCCGGTGGCGTGCGATCCGTCGCGCCATGTCCGCGTCGGCGGCGCGCGCCGTCGCGACGAAGGCGACGCGCCCGCGGAGCGAGGGGGCGGCGACGGCGAAGCGGCTCTTGCCGCTGCGCGCCCCGCCGAGAACGAAGAGCGATGAAGCCACTCCCGGGTCCTCCCGCGAAGACCGGTTTTCGAGGTGCGCGCCCGGGCAGGTCTCCTGGCTCTCGGATCGTCCTACTCCCCGCGCCTTCCCGGCCTCGCGGCCAGTGGCTCTCGCGGGTTTCGTCCCCGATTACAGTGACGGGGTCGCGGCGGCTTTCAACCGCCTTCCCTGGGCCCGTCGGGGCATCCCGGGGCGCGAGCTACGCGGGGACGGTAGCAGAATCGCCGAGGCTCCGCAACGCGGCGGCGCGGCAGGAACCGGCGGGCGCTGGCGGTCGTTCCTCGGCGTAAGGGCCTTACCGCCCCTGCGCGCTCGTGATAACGTCTTGCAGCTTTCCCACCCACGGGAGGAACGGGCCATGGAGATGGAGCGACGCGACTTCCTGAAGCTGGCCGCCGGGGCGCTCACCTACTCGCTCGCGACCGAGCCCGCCTGGGCGCAGACGTCGAAGATCGAGGTGCAGTGGCTCGGGCAGTCGACGACGAAGATCACGACGCTCACCGGCAAGGTCATCGTCATCGATCCCTGGATGACCACCAACCCCAAGACCCCGCCCGGCTTCAAGAACCTCGACGCGCTCGGCAAGGTCGACGTGATCCTCGCGACCCACGGCCACTTCGATCACACGACCGACGTGAAGGAGCTCGCCGAGCGCACCGGGGCGATGGTGCTCAGCCCGGTCGGTCTCGGCTTGAGGATGGTCGATCTCGGCTGGGTAGCTCCCGAGAAGGCGGTGAACTTCGGCAAAAGCGGGCGCGTGAATCCGCTCGGCCCGCAGATCACGATCACCCAGGTGCGCGCGGAGCATTCGTCGGAGGTCACCGTCACCGACCCCGTCACCAAGAAGAGGACGACCTATGCGGCCGGCGAGCCCTCGGGCTTCATCGTCGAGCTCGAGAACGGGTTCAAGATCTACCACATGGGCGACACGGGGCTCTTCGGCGACATGCGGCTGATCGGCGACTACTACAAACCGGACCTCGTCATGCTCCCGATCGGCGGCTTCTTCGTCATGGACCCGCGCGACGCGGCCTACGCGACGAAGGAGATGCTCCGGCCGAAGTTCGCGATCCCGTTCCACTACGGGACGTTCCCCGTGCTCAAGGGCACGCCCCAGGAGTACCAGGCGGCGCTCGGCCAGACGACGACGCAGGTCTTCCCGCTGAGCCCGGGCGACAAGCAGACGTTCTAGGCGGACGCGCGGGAGCGACTCAGGCGGTCTGCGAGCGCTCGTGAGCCCGGATGCGGCGCGAGAGCGTGACGAGCATGCGCTCCGTCACCTCAGGGGCCTGCTTGAGGAACGTCCAGAAGTGGAGCCGCTCGATGACGAGCAGGCGCAGGTCGGTCTCCGCCTTGACCGTGGCGGAGCGCGGCTCGCCGTCGAGCAGGCTCATCTCGCCGAAGAACTCGCCGGGCCGGAGCCGCACCCTCTTCTGCGGCGAGACCGTCACGAGCGCCGTGCCGTCCACGATGATGAAGAACTCCTCGCCCGGCTCGCCCTGGCGGCAGAGCACCGTGCGCTCGGGGACCTCGACGACCTTCGAGATGTCGGCGATCGCGCGCAGCTCCTTCCCGCTGTAGTCCTCGAAGAGCGGCACGCGCTCGAGGTGCCGGATCTTGGTGTCGCGGCCGACGCGGAAGCCCTCGAACATCCGGCCGATGAGCCCCATCACGCCCCCTTCGTGTCTTTGTCGGCGTAGCTCCTGGCCAGGCCCGCCGCGGCGTCCGTCTGGATACCGTAGGGCGGGACCGGATAGCGCAGCCCGTTCTTCGAGAGCGCGGCGAGGCCCTCGATCACCTTCGGCAGATAACGCGGCGGGATCGCCATGAGCAGCTCGTCGTCGGCGACGCCGCCGTAGCGCCGCTCCGCGTAGCACGGGATCGTGAGGGCGGGCTCGCCGGTCTTGAGCGCCTTGCCCCACGAATCGGCGCACGCCGACTCGCCCACGGACGTGAAGCTGAGCTTCCGGTAGCCGCTCCACTGCAGCCCGTTGATGAAGAAGATCATCTGGCCCGGGGTGCCGTAGATCAGGCAGATGTCGGGCGGGTCGAGGCGCCCCGACGTGAGCGGCGCGACCGCCATCGCGCGGTAGCGCCCGTGCGGCACGCAGTCCATCGCGTGCTGGTGGAGGCTCGCGTCCTCCTGCGTCTCGAACCACACGCCCGCCATGCGCCGGCCGGAGAGCCATTCCGCGTCCTGGGGATGCAGGCCGATGACCGCGCCGCACTGGGCGCCGGCGAGGTCGGCCATCGTGACCCCGACCGTCCAGCCGAGCTGCCGCGCCTGGGCGACGATCTGGTCGGTCGTGTGCCTGGCCCTCGGCCGGCGGATCTTCGGGATCGCCTCCATCTCCTCGACGGTCTCGAAGAGCTTCATCCCGATCGGGATCGAGCGCAGGCGGAGATACTGGTTCAGGCCTTCCACGATCGCGTGCCAGTCGTAGGTCATCAAGATCCCCTCAGGCGCTCGAGCGCGCGCCGCTCGCGCTTGGTCGGCCGGCCCGCGCCCGGCGGACGGTACGGCGGGGGCGCCTGGCGCGGGCGCGGCGGCGTCAGGTCCTCGTAGAGCGCGCGGGCGACGGGCGCCGCCCCGCGCGTGTCGGAGAGCGCCAGCACCCTCACGATGCGCCGGTCGCGCGGGAGCGTGATCCGGAGCCGGTCGCCCACCCGCACGGCCTTCGCCGGCTTCGCGGCCTCCGCGTTCACGTCCACCTTCCCGCCGGAGCACGCGGCGGCCGCGAGACTACGCGTCCTGAAGAAGCGCGCGGCCCAGAGCCACTTGTCCACGCGGAGCGAATCGGCGGCCTCGGGCACGGGATGAAGGTATCATAGCGGCCATGCCGGCCCGCATCGCGACGCTGCTCGTCGCCCTGTCGCTGGCCGCCGCGGCGTGGGCGGCCGACGTCCTCCTCGTCGAGGACTGGTCGAAGGTTCCGCTGGGCGCGAAGGGAATTCCCGACGGCTGGAAGGGCGACCAGGTCTGGGGCGACCCGAAGCACGACTTCACGATCCTCGAGAACGACGGCCACCGTGTCCTCCACCTCCGGAGCCAGGACGAGAGCTCCACGATCACCAAAGAGCTCAAGGGCAAGTGGCGCCTCAAGGACACGCCGATCCTCGAGTGGAGCTGGAAGGCCGTCGCGCTCCCCAAGGGCGCCGACTCCCGCCACAAGCGCACGGACGACCAGGCGGCGCAGCTCTACGTCGTCTGGCCACGCTTCCCCAAGGAGCTGCGCTCGCGGCTCATCGGCTACGTCTGGGATACGACGGCGCCCGCGGGGCTCATCGTGCCGAGCGAGAAGACCAGCATGGTCACCTACGTCATCGTCCGCTCGGGCCCGGCCGAGCTCGGCAAGTGGCTCACCGAGCGCCGCAACGTCGTGGAGGACTTCAAGAAGATCTACGGCGAGGAGCCCGACAACCCGGGCGCCATCTCCATCGCGATCGACTCCGACGACACCAAGTCCACCGCGGAAGCCTACTTCGGAGCGATCAGCTTCAAGAAGCCGTGAGCGGTGAGGGTGCCCCCCCGGCCCGGCACTTCGTCAGCGGCCTCGCCGACGAGAACGCGGCCTTCTGGCGGGACCGCGACGTCCGCCTCGACCCCGCGGCGGCGCCCGCGGCGCGGCTCGAGCAGATCCGCTACCGCATGCGCCAGGGCGTCTACAACGAGCTCCGCTCGGTCGAGCTGATCGCCGCCTGGATCCCGCACGTGCCCGAGCGCGAGATCCGCGAGCTCCTGCCGGGCCAGCTCGAGGACGAGCAGCGCCACTACCAATTACTGAGGTCCCGGCTCCTGGACCTCGGCGAGGACCCCGACGGCTACCGCCCGCTGCCCGAGTGGGAGGCGCTCTTCGATTGGTTGATCGCCTGCCGGACGCGCCCGACGCTCGAGAAGCTCGCGATGTTCCAGTTCGCCGGCGAGACCCAATCGTGCGAGGGGTTCGAGACGCTGATCTCGCTGGCGCGGGACGTGGACCCCGAGACCGCCGAGCTCTACCGGACGCGGATCCTGCCCGATGAGTACCGGCACGCCGCGATCGGCTGGAAGGCGCTCACGCTACTGGCCGACACGCCGGCACGGCAGGCGAGCGCCCGCGCCGCCTGCCGGGAGATGAACGATCGGGTCTTCGCCGCCTACCGCGCCCACCGCGCCCGCGCCGACCGCGGCGCGTCGCGGGGCGCCTAGCGGCTCTCGGTGAGGTGCGGGACGAGCGTGACCAGCTCGACCGCCGTGAGCTCCGCCGCCACGCCCGCCGCGTCCACGAGGGCGCGGTCCATCGCCTCGACGTACCACTGCCCCGCGGGCGACTCGACGAACCGCACGTACTCGGCGAGCTCGACGTCGGTCAGCTCGCGGTAGGCGAAGAGCATGTGCTGCAGGCACGCGATCCGAATCGGCGTGAGCGCCTGGATCCGGGCGAGGCTGATCCGCTCCTCGAGCTGGTCCGACGTGAGCCGGAGGTGCGCGGCACGGAGCGGCGCGCTCGAGCGCGCGAGGCTCCGGACGAGCGTCATCGCGACGTCGAGCGTCGTCTCCGACGCGCCGGCGCGCTCGTCGAGCCGCTGCACCAGCCCGAGGCGCTCGTCGGACGGCAGCGGCGTCCCGCCGCGCTCGGCCGAGATCGCCGCGACCTCGTGCCGGGTGATCCGCCGGCCGAGCGGCGAGCGGTACCAGGCGAGCGCCGCGCCGAGCTTCGCTCTGTCCACGCGCCGGCCCAGCTCGAGCCGGACGCGCGTGTAGAGCATCTCGGGGTCGAAGTGCCGCGCGGCGATCCGATCCATCTCGACGCGGTCGCGGGCGTCGATCCCCGCGCGCAGCTCCTGGAGCTCGGCGCGGATGCCGAGGGCGAGCGCGCCGAGCTGGGCGCGGAGCCCCGACAGCTCGAGTAGCTCGTCCACGGCGGCGCCGGTGGTGTTGGAAGGACGCTCGAGACGGGGAGCCGGCCCACGCTCCACGGCGCTGCGCAGCACCGCCGCATCGGTGGAACCCGCGCCCCACACGAGCGTCGCGCCGCACAGCAGGGAGAGCGTCCAGCCACGGACCATCGCCCGCCTCCTTCGAGGGTCGCCTCAAGCGCCCTACGCTTCCGGAATGCATTCCCGGTGCCGGGTAATGGGCCTTGCGCGACGCCTACTTGGACGGCGGGTTTGCCCGCCTGGCGAGAATCCGGCCAGGGGCATGGTGAGGTAATCACCGGGTGTCCGGTTGCCGGGAATCACCCCCCGAACGCCGGAGAATTGCCGGGGACGGGCCTCAGACCGCCAGCGCGTAGCCGTCGCGACGGGGGTCGGCGCCCGCCATGAGCGCGCCGGACTCCCGGTCGCGGACGATCCCCTGCCCCCCGCCCACGATCCAGGACCAGTCGGCGATCGTGTTGACCTCGTGGCCGCGCCCGGCGAGCGCCGTGCGGGTCTCGGCCGGGATGCGCGCCTCGGCGTCGAGCAGCCGGTCGCTGTAGACGCGCACGCGCGGCGCCTCGATCGCCTCCTGGATGTTCATGCCGAACTCGAGGACGTTGAGGAGCATCTGCGGCGTCGTCTGGAGGATCCCGTAGGACCCCGGCGTGCCGACGGACACGGCGAACGCGCCGTCGCGGAAGACCTGCGTCGGCGACATCATCGTCCCCGCCTTCTTGCCGGGGCGGACCACGTTCGGCGACTCGGGGTCGCGGTCCATCCACTTGAGGATGTTGTTGAGGACGACGCCCGTGCCGGGCACGGCGAATCCCGAGCCGAACGGCACGCCGAGCGTCTGCGTGACCGAGACGACCGTGCCGGCGGCGTCGGCGCACGCGAAGTGGGTCGTGTGCTCGTTCTCGAACTTCGCGGGGTGGCCTTCGCGGATCTCGTCGGGCAGCCGCACGCGGTTCCAGCGCTCGCCCTCGCTCCGCCCCGCGCGCGCGGGATCGATCCGGGCGCGCTGCGCGGACGCGTAGGTCTTCGACAGGAGCCCGCGGATCGGCACGTCGGGCGAGTAGGCGTAGGCCAGCCGGTCGGCGGAGCCGAGCTTGATCGCCTCGATCAGGTGATGGAGGTACTCGACGGAGTTGTGACCCCACGCGGCCACGTCGAAGCCCTCGAGGATGTTCAGCGTCTCGAGCATCTGGAAGGCCGAGAACGGCGGCGGGACGGAGTAGACGTCGTGCCCGCGGTACCGGATCGTCGCCGGCTCGCGCCACTCGGGCGCGAAGCCCGCGAGGTCCTCCTCGGCGAGCCAGCCCCCGGCCTCCTGGACGGCGCGGGCGATCGCCTTCGCGACGGGCCCGCGGTAGAAGACCTCGCTCCCGCCCTCCGCGACCTGGCGGAGCGTCACCGCGAGCTCCTTGTAGGTCACGACGGCGCCAGCGCGCGGGCCACCGTTGCCGAGGTAGAGGCGCTGCGCCTCCCGCGAGCGGCCGAGCGTGGCGCGCGCCGCCTCGAAGAAGTCCACGTTCTTCCACGTCAGCGGCACGCCGCCCTCGGCGAGCTCGATCGCCGGGCGGAGCGCGGCGGCGCGATCCATCGAGCCGAAGCGCTCGAGCGCGGCGAGCCAGCCGCCGAGGTTGCCCGGCGTCGCGCACGACTTCGGGCCGCCCGCGAGCTCGTCCTCGGTGCAGCGCCCGGCGTCGGCCGCCTTGGGCGCGCGCCCGATGAAGTCGAGCACGTGCCGCTCGCGGCCGCGCGAGATCAGCATGAGGCCGATTCCGCCCGCGCCGGACATGAACGGCTCGACGACGTTCAGCGTCGAGCCGACGGCGACGGCCGCGTCCACGGCGTTGCCGCCGGCCAGCAGCATCCGGATCCCCGCCATGGAGGCGAGCGGGTGGGCGGAGGTCACGACGCCCCGCGTTCCCATGACCGTCGGACGGTAGGCGTTCCGGTGTGGCGGCATGTCGTTTCTCCTCAGGTGGCGCGCTGCTTTTCGGTCTGGAGCCCGCGGATCTTGGGGTCGAGCAGGTCGCGCAGGCCGTCGCCGAACAGGTTGAGGCCGAAGATCGTGAGCATGATGGCGGCGCCGGGATACAGGACGAGCCACGGGGCCTGCTGGAGGTAGAGGCGCCCCTCCGCGAGGACGTTGCCCCACGAGGGCACCCAGGGCGGCACGCCGACGCCGAGGAAGGAGAGCGCCGCCTCGGTGAGGACGGCGGCGGCGAACACGAAGCTCGCCTGGACGATCACCGGCGAGAGGCAGTTGGGCAGGACGTGGCGGCCGATCAGCGTCAGGTCGGAGGCGCCCAGCGCCCGCGCGGCCTCGACGTAGGACGTCTCGCGGATGACGAGCACCGAGCCGCGCACGACACGGGCGACGCGCGGCGAGTAGACCACGGCGATGGCGACGATCACGTTGACCACGCTCGGCCCGAGCGCGGCCATCAGCGCGATGGCCAGCACGATCGCCGGGAACGCCATGAGCCCGTCCATCACGCGCATGACGAGGTTGTCCAGGCGGCGATAATACCCGGCGACCAGCCCGCAGGCCACCCCGACCACGAACGACAGCGCCACCACGGCGAGCCCGACGAGCGAGGACAGCCGCGCGCCGTACACCACGCGGCTCCAGACGTCGCGCCCCACGTCGTCGGTGCCGAACCAGTGCGCGCGGCCCGGCGCCGCGAGGCGCCCGGCCACGTCCATGTGGGCGGGGTCGCCGGCCAGGAGCGGCGCGAGCGCGCCGACGGCCGCGATGACGAGCATCACGAGCGCGCCGGCCAGCGTGGTCTTGCGCCGCACCAGCGCGACGAGCCAGCGCGGGCCGACGCGGGCGCGGGCCGCCCCGGGGCGCGGCAGCGCGATGACGCTCATGCGCGGCGCACCGTCACCGGTATTTCACCCGCGGGTCGAAGACGAGATACGACAGGTCCACGGCCAGGTTGATCAGCATCGAGACGCCGGCGATGCAGAGCACCACGCCCTGGATCACGGGGTAGTCGCGGCGCAGCACCGCCGAGATGATGAGCCGCCCGAGCCCCGGGATGTTGAAGACGGTCTCGACGACGACCGCGCCGGAGATCAGGATGGCGAACGAGATGCCGATGATCGTGACCGTCGGGATCATCGCGTTCTTGAGCGCGTGCTTGTAGACCACCGCCCGCTCGCCCAGCCCCTTGGCCCGGCCGGCCATGATGAAGGGCTCGCCGAGCACGTCCAGCATGGACGAGCGCGCGATGCGCGCGATCAGCGCCGACTGTACCAGACCGAGCGCGAACGCCGGCAGCACCAGCGAGCGCAGCGTCCTCGCCAGACCGTCCTCGAG
The DNA here is from genome assembly GCA_035260325.1 of Candidatus Methylomirabilota bacterium. Lineage (NCBI taxonomy): Bacteria > Methylomirabilota (SeqCode) > Candidatus Methylomirabilota bacterium. The sequence goes on from DATFVL010000019.1 coordinate 28,991, forward strand.
GGGCGAGTAGCCTGCCACCGGGAACCAGCCGAGCCACACCGAGAACCACAGGATCAATAGCAGCCCCAGCAGGAAGTTGGGAATGGACACGCCCAGCAGCGCCACCACCATCAGCGCCTGGTCGGTCGCCGAGTCGTGATGGCGCGCCGAGATCACGCCGGCCGGCACACCGATCGCCACCGCGATGGCGATGGCGAAGAGCGTGAGCAGCAGCGTCGGCTCCACGCGGTCGAGGATCGCCTCGGTGACGGGCTTGCGCAGGAAGATCGACTGGCCGAGGTCGCCCCGGGCCAGCCGCGCGTACCAGCGCACGAGCTGCACGGGCAGCGGCGCATCGAGGCCGAGCTGCCGCTCGATGCGCCGCACGTCGTCGGCCGAGGCGTCGGGCCCGGCGATGACCGAGGCGGGGTCGCCCGGCGCCAGGTGGATCAGCACGAACGCCACCGTCGCCACCACCAGCGCCACCGGGACGAGCGCCAGGAGCCGGCGGGCGACGTAGGTCTTCATCTAAGCCATACGTTCCAGAGGTTCAGCTCGTTGGTGGGGCGGTGCCCCTGCACCTCCTTGCGCAGGACCTCCAGCGTGAAATAATCGCCGAACTTCACGCGGCCGACGTCCTCGTAGAGGATCTGCTGCACCTTTTCCCACATCGCCCGGCGCTTGCGGGGATCGGTCTCCCGCCCCAGCGCCTCCATCCACTGCTCCTTGTCCTCGTGGCACCACCACCCCGGCCAGTTGCAGATGGCGGCGGTGCTGAAGGCGGGCTCGGGGTTGAAGGTGAAGCCGGTGGAGAACACGTCCCACAGCTCGGGCTTGTTGCGCCGCTGCACCAGCGTCGCCCAGTCGACCACCTGGAGGTCGATCGTGAGGCCGACGGCCTCGAGCTGCTGCTTGGCGACGAGGGCGTTCTTGTACATCCACTGGTACTCCTTGGTGCTGATCCAGCGCACGGGCTGGCCGCGGTAGCCGGCCTCCTGCAGGAGCTTCCGGGCTTTCGCGACGTTCTTCTGGTTGTAGAGCTCGGCGCCGGCCCGGCTGTGCCACTGCGGCTGCTCCTGGAACTGCAGGCCGGGGTCGAGGCGGTAGAACGCCTTGTTGCCGAAGCCCGCGGCCATGATCGGCTCCATGTCGAGCGCGGCCTGGACGGCCTGGCGGAGCCGCCGGTCGGTCATCAGGCCCTGCTTGTGGTTGAGCACGGCGGTGGACCACGCCGAGGGCTTGATGATGGCGGGCACGACGCCCGGCGTCGTCTTCACGCGATCGTACTGGTCCTGCTGGATCTGCTGCGCGTAGTGGTACTCGCCCGTCTCGACGCCGGCGAGCCGCACGGCCACGTCCGGCACGGGGATGAAGAGGATCTCGTCCAGGTACGCCGTGCGCTTGCCGCCGAAGCCGTCGGGGGGGTCGGTCCGGGCCACGTAGTCCTTGAAGCGCGCCAGCCGCAGGTGGCGGTCGGGCCTGTGCTCGACGAACCGGTACGGGCCGGTGCCGATGTACTCCTTGACGGCGTTGTCGCCGGCGGCGTCGACGACCTCCTTGGGGTAGACGACGGCGCCGTTGTTGGGTCGGGCCAGGCCCATGAGCAGCGAGCCCGAGGGCTCCTTGAGGTAGATGACGACGGCGTACGGCCCCTTGGCCTCCACGGCCTCGACGTTCTTCCAGAGCTGCTTGCCGGGCGTGGCCAGCCGGCCCCAGCGCTTGAGCGAGGGCACCACGTCGGCCGAGGTCAGCTCCTTGCCGTTGTGGAACTTGACGCCGCGCCGCAGGGTGAAGGTGTACGTGCGGCCCCTGTCGGACACGGCGTGGCTCTCGGCGAGGAGCGGGATCGCGCCGTAGCTCGCGTCGTAGGTGTAGAGCCCCTCGTACATGTGCCACGTGATCTGCTGCACGATCACCGCGGTCGTCGTGTGCAGGTCGAGCGTCGGCGGCTCGCCGATCATCGCCGCCTTGAACACGCCTCCCGCCTTCGGCTGGTCCTGGGCGGCGAGCGACGGGCCGGCCACGAGCAGCAGCACGAGCGCGAGGGCGGCGACGCCGCCGGGGCCGGTCAGTCGGCTCATAGTGGCGACTCCTTTCGGTGACGGGCTACTTCAGCACCTGGCGGACGGCCGCGACGACGGCGTCCGCGTCGGGCGTCGCGAACTTCTCCAACGGCGGGCTGAACGGGATCGGGATGTTCGGCCCGGCGACGCGCGCGATCGGCGCGTCGAGATCGTCGAAGCACTCTTCCATGATCACCCAGGTGAGCCAGGCGCCGGTCGAGCCGCGCATCGGCCCCTCCTCTGCGATCACAACGCGGTTCGTCCGCCGTACCGAGGCGGCGAGCGTCTCGCGGTCGAGCGGCACGAGGCTCCGCGGGTCCACCACCTCGACCTCGACGCCCTCCTCCGCGAGCCGCCGCGCCGCCTCGAGGCCCTCGTGCACCATCCGCGCGGTGGCGATCACGGTGACGTCGCGGCCGCGGCGCTTCACGTCGGCCGCGCCGAGCGGGACGAGCGCCTCCGCCTCCGGCACCTCGCCGGTCACGCGGTAGAGGCCGCGGTGCTCGAAGAGGAGCACGGGGTCGGGGTCGCGGATCGCGGTCTTCAGCAGGCCGCGCGCGTCGGCCGGCGTGGACGGGATGCACACCTTGAGCCCGGGGATGTTGACGAACCACGCCTCGACCGAGTTCGAGTGGTGGCCGCCGCCCGAGCGGCCGATCCCGTAGGGCATCCGCAGCACGAGCGGGCAATCCACCTGGCCGCCGAACATGTAGCGCGACTTCGCGATCTGGTTGGCGACCTCGTCCATCGCGCACGTGACGAAGTCGGCGAAGTGCATGTCCACGACCGGGACGAGGCCCGTCATCGCCGCGCCCAGCGCCGAGCCGACGATCGCCGCCTCCGAGATCGGCGCGTTGAGCACGCGCTCGGGCCCGAACTCGTCGACGAGCCCCTTGGTGACGCCGAACGGCACGCCGAGCACGATGTCCTCGCCGATGCAGTAGACGCGCGGATCGCGCCGCATCTCCTCGCGGAGGGCCAGGTTGAGCGCGTCGCCGAAGTCCATCACCGGCATGGAGCGCCGTCCCGGTGGGGGGGTCTGGGGGAGGAGCGGCGATCGCTCCCCCCCAGGACGATCAATCCCGCCATGGATAGTAGGCGAAGAGGTCGGTGAGCGCGTCGCGGGCCTCGGGCAGCGGGCTCGCCTCGGCGTGCGCGACCGCGGCGTCGATCTCGGCCGTGATCCCGTCGCGGATCCGCCGCGCCCCCGCGTCGTCGAGCAGCGCCCGCGCGCGGAGCGTCTGCTCGAGCCGCGCGATCGGGTCCGTGCGCCGCCCCTCGGCGACCTCGTCCTTGCCGCGGTAGACCTGCGGATCGCCCTCGAAGTGGCCGACCCAGCGGATCGTGTGCGCCTCGACGAGCGAGGGTCCCTCGCCCGCACGTGCCCGGGCCACGGCGCGCGAGACGGCGTCGTGGACGGCGAGCACGTCGTTGCCGTCCACGGAGTCGCCGGGGATCCCGTAGCCCGCGGCGCGCCGCGCGATCGAGCCGCCGGCGGCCGAGAGCGCGCCGGCCGTCGTCGAGGCCCAACGGTTGTTCTCGCAGAGGAAGACGACCGGCAGCTTCCAGAGGGCCGCCAGGTTCACGCCCTCGTGGAACGGGCCGCGGTTGGCGGCGCCGTCGCCGAAGAACGTGAGGACCACCTGGCCCGACTTCCGCTGCCTGATCGAGAGGCCGACACCCGGGGCCAAGACGCAGCCCGACGCGAGGACGCCGTTGGCGCCGAGGTAGCCCACGGACGCGTCGGCGATGTGCATCGTGCCGCCCTTGCCGTGGCAGATGCCGTTCGCCTTGCCGTAGAGCTCGGCCATGAGGCCCCCGAGCGAGCCGCCCTTGGCGACGAGGTGGCCGTGGCCGCGGTGCGTCGAGAGGACGTAGTCGTCGGGCCGGAGCGCCGCGCACGCGCCGACGGCGACGGCCTCCTGGCCTACCGAGGTGTGGAGGAAGCCTGGGATCCTGCCGCCGGCGAACAGCTCGCGCACGCGCTCCTCGAAGAGCCGCACGCGCAGCATCCCCGCGTACATCGAGAGCAGAGGCGCCTCACGATTCGGGCCCGTCACACGCGCTCCGCATGCGCCCGCGGATTATAGCACCGCGCGCTCGTTGAGCCGGCGGAGCTCCCAGCGCGCGCCGACGCGCGCCAGGACCGTGAGCGCGCCGTAGTCCTGGCCGAGCGCCAGGAGTCGCGCGCGCGGCAGCCCGAGCGCGGCGCAGACGAGCGCGCGGTTGGTCCCGCCGTGGGCGACGATCGCGACGGCCTCGCCCGCGTGGGCACGGACGATCGCCTCGAACGCGGGCCACGCCCGCGCCTCGAGGTCGGCCACGCTCTCGCCCTCGGGAAACGGGAACTCGCCGACGCGCGCCATCCAGTCGGCGAACGCCGCGGGCTCGCGGCGCCGGATCTCTTCCGCGCGGAGCCCCTCCCAGCGGCCCATCGCCATCTCCCGGAGCGCGCCGACCACGACGGGCGCGAGCCCGTGGGGCGCGCCGATGATCTCGCCGGTGCGCCGCGCGCGCATGAGATCGCTCGCGAAGACGGCGGTGAGCTTGACGCCGGCGAGCCGCGCGGCCTGCGCCCGGCTCTGCCGCTCGCCATGCGGGGAGAGGGGCACGTCGAGGTGGCCGATGAAGCGGCGCGTCTCGGCGAGGACCACCTCGCCGTGACGCAGGAGGTAGATCAGGGTCGCGCGCGCGCCCACACCGACACCGCCAGGAGCCCGGCGAGCTCGGCGACCTCGATCGCCGCGCCGAGCACGTCCCCCGTCACGCCGCCGAGCCGCGCCGCCATGAAGAAAGCGAGCGCGAACGCCGCGGCGACGGACATCACGACGACGAGCGAGCCCGAGACGCCGCCCAGCACGGCGAGCGCGAGGGCCGCCGCCAGCGCGAGAGCGAGGAGCGCGGCGCCCGCGCCGAGGCCGTCCCTGAACGCGGCGCCGTGACCGTCCGCGCGGGCCGGTCGAAAACACCGCGCGAGGAGCGCCGGCGTCGCGCGCCCGAGCGCCGGCAGGACGAGCAGCGCGCGCGTGCGCGCGCTCGGCGGCAGCCCGGCCACGGCGGCGGTCTCGAGGAGCAGGAAGAGGACGAGCCCGACCGCGCCGAAGACGCCGAGCCGCGTGTCGCGCATGATGCGGAGCCGCTGCTCGGCGTCGCGGCCGGCGAGGCCGTCGAGGCAGTCGGCGAGGCCGTCGAGGTGGAGTCCCCCGGTCAGCGCCTTCCAGGCGGTCACGGTGAGGGCCGCGGCCAGGAGCGGGGGGAAGAGGCCCCCCGCGACCCGCTCGACGCCGGCGAGCACGGCCCCGAGCGCGAGCCCGACCACAGGGAACCACGGCGCGGCGCGGCCGAGCGCCTCCATGCCGTGCGCCACGCCCCCGGGCACCGGCACGATCGTCAGATAGCGCACGGCCCGGACGAGACCCGTCACGCGGCGATGCTAGCACGCGCGCCGCTTCTCGTTGACACGGGCGCGGACCCGCGGTGACAATCGCCACGAGCCGCAGCGGGCGGCGCCCGCATCGGTCGTTTACCCGAGGACGGAGAGAGGACACGCATGAGCGTGACCAGCCTGGCCGAGAAGTGGGTGGACGAGGCCGCCGCCCTCACCCGGCCCTCCGAGGTCGTCTGGTGCGACGGCTCGGAGGCCGAGTACGACGGGCTCGTCGAGACGATGCTCCGCGACGGCACGCTCCTGCCGCTGAACCCGCGTACCTACCCCGGCTGCTACCTCCACCGGAGCCACCCCCAGGACGTCGCGCGCACGGAGCAGCTCACGTTCATCTGCTCGCGGGAGCGCGGGGACGCGGGCCCCACCAACAACTGGATGGCGCCGGCCGAGGCCAAGACGAAGGCCGGCGCGCTGTTCCGGAGCGGCATGCGCGGCCGCACGATGTGGGCGATCCCGTACCTGATGGGCCCGGCGGGCTCGGCGATGAGCCGGGTGGGGCTCATGGTCACCGACAGCGCGTACGTCGTCGCGAGCATGCACATCATGACGCGCGTCGGCCCGGCGGCCATCAGACAGATGCGCGGCGACGACGACTTCGTCGCGGGCCTCCACTCGCTGGGCGACCTGTCGCCGGACCGGCGCCTGATCCTCCACTTCCCCGAGGAGAAGCTCATCTGGAGCGTCGGGTCGGGCTACGGGGGCAACGCGCTCCTCGGCAAGAAGTGCCACGCGCTCCGGATCGCGTCGGCGCAGGCGCTCCGGGAGGGCTGGCTCGCCGAGCACATGCTCATCATCGGCGTCGAGGACCCCGAGGGCCGCGTGACCTACCTCGCCGCGGCGATGCCGAGCGCCTCGGGCAAGACCAACCTCGCGATGGTCGTCTCCCGGCTCCCCGGGTGGCGCGCGTGGACGCTCGGGGACGACATCGCCTGGATGTGGGTGGACGCGCAGGGCCAGCTCCGCGCGATCAACCCCGAGCGCGGCTTCTTCGGCGTCGCGCCGAACACGAGCCCCAAGACCAACCCGAACGCGACGGCGATGGTGCGCTCGAACACGATCTTCACCAACGTCGCGCTGACGCCCGCGGGCGAGCCGTGGTGGGAGGGCCTCACCCCCGAGGCGCCCGCCGGGGTCGTGGACTGGCAGGGCCGGCCGTGGCGGCCCGGGGACGGGCCCGCCGCCCATCCGAACTCGCGCTTCACCGTCCTCTGCCAGCAGTGCCCGTCGATCGCGCCCAACTGGGAAGACCCGCAGGGCGTCCCGATCTCCGGGATCATCTTCGGCTCGCGCCGCTCGAACGTGATCCCGCTGGTGTTCGAGGGCTTCGACTGGACCCATGGCGTCTTCCTCGGCTCGGCGATGTCCACCGAAACGACGGCGGCGATCACGGGGAAGGTCGGCGTCGTGCGCCGCGATCCGATGGCGATGATCCCGTTCTGCGGCTACAACATGGCCGACTACTTCGCCCACTGGCTCGCGACGGGCCGTCGGCTCGGCGCGCCGCCGCGCATCTTCCGCGTGAACTGGTTCCGCCGCGACGCCGACGGCCGGTTCCTCTGGCCGGGCTACGGCGAGAACATGCGCGTGCTGAAGTGGATGGTCGAGCGCATCCGCGGCACGGCGCGCGCGGAGGAGACGCCGATCGGCTGGGTGCCCGCGCCCGGCGCCCTCGACACCGACGGGCTCGACCTCCCGCCCGAGCGCCTGCGTGAGGCGCTCCGCTGCGACGCCGCCGAGTGGCTGCAGGCGCTCGGCGACCTCGGCGAGTTCTACGACCAGTTCGGCGCACGCCTGCCCGCGCCGATCGCGGAGAAGCTCGCGGAGGCCCGGCGCCGCTTCGGCGGCTAGCCGATCCCCCGCCGTTTCCGCTTGGCCGCCGGTCGCAGCGCCACCTATAGTAATCCCTGGACGCCGTCGGGCCCGGGCCTCGGCGCGCCACGGAGGCCGCGATGAAGAAGACGCTCATCGTGCTCGGCTCGGCGTTCCTCGTCCTGATCGTGGCCGGGCTCGGGGTGTTCGCCGCGGCCTACTGGGTCGCGGTCCGGGCCGACGCCGCGGGCAAGGCCTACGTGGACCGCGTGACGCCGCCGATCATCTCGGCGTGGAGCGCGGAGGCGCTGGTCGCGGAGGCGAGCCCGGAGCTCCTGAGCGTCGCGCCCCGCGCGCGGATCGACGCGCTGATGGACGCCTTTTCCAAGCGTCTCGGCGCCCTCCAGCGCTACGGCGGCGCCACCCGCCAGCACTACGTCGTGAACTTCACGCTGCAGGGCCCCGTGGTCACCATGACCTACTCCGCGGACGCGGCCTTCGAGAACGGGCCCGCGACGCTGCGCCTCCGGGCGGTCAGGCGCGCCGGGCAGTGGAAGCTCCAGGAGCTCTACGTCCAGTCCGACGCGCTCCTGCGGTGAGCCTCAGACGGGATAGACGCCGTTCCGGCGCTGCGGGAACTCGTGGACCTTGGTCCGGGCGTAGGCGAAGCGCTTGATCAATTCGTCGCGCAGCGCCGAGCCCGGCACGATGTCGTCCACGAGCATCTCCGAGGCGAGCTTGTGGATGTCCACGTCGCGCGCGTACTCCTCGCGCTTCTGCTTGACGTACGCGGCCCGCTCGCCCTCGGGCAGCTCCATAATCTTGTTGTAGTAGACCGCGTTGACCGCGGGCTCGGGCCCCATGATCGCGACCTGCCCCTGCGGGAGCGCGAGCACGGCGTCGGGCTCGAAGGCCGGGCCGCACATCGCGTAGAGCCCGGCGCCGTAGCACTTGCGGACGATCACGGAGATCTTCGGGACCGTCGCCTGCGAGGTCGCGAAGATCATCTTGGCGCCGTGCCGGATGATCCCCTCGCGCTCGACCTTGCTGCCCACCATGAAGCCCGAGACGTCGGCGAGGTAGACGAGCGGGACGTTGAAGGCGTTGCAGAGCCAGATGAAGCGCGCGGCCTTGTCGGAGGAGTCCCTGAAGAGGACCCCGCCCTTCACCTTCGGCTGGTTCGCGACGACCCCGACCGCGCGGCCGCCCAGGCGCGCCAGGCCGACGATCACCTCGCGCGCGAAGAGGCGCTTGATCTCGAACCACGACCCCGCGTCCACCACGCGGCCGATGACCTCGTACATGTCGAAGTACTTGCGCTGGTCGTAGGGCACGATCTCCTCGATCGCGCGCCCGGCCGGGGGCTCGGCCGCCTCGCGCGCCGGCGGCGGCTCCCGGTACGACTGCGGCATGTACGCGAGGTACTGCTTGGCGAGCTCGATCGCCTCCTCGTCGGAGGCCGCGAGGACGTCGCCGCAGCCGGAGACCTCGCAGTGCATGCGCGCGCCGCCGAGCTCCTCCTGCGTGATCTTCTCGCCGATCGCCATCTCGACCATGCGCGGGCTGCCCACGTAGAGGGAGGCCTTGCCGTCCACCATGATCACGACGTCGGTGAGCGCGGGGAGGTAGGCCGAGCCCGCGGGCGACGGGCCGAAGAGGATGCAGATCTGCGGGACGACGCCCGAGAGCTGCACCTCGTTGTAGAAGATGCGCCCGGCGTGGAAGCGCCCGGGGAAGATCCGGATCTGCTCGGAGATGCGCCCGCCCGCCGCATCCACGAGGTAGAGCATCGGGACCCGGAGGCGCGCGGCCTTCTCCTGGATCCGCACGATCTTCTGCACGGTCTTCTCGCCCCAGGAGCCCGCCTTGACCGTGTAGTCGTTGGCCATGACGCAGACGGGGCGCCCGCCGACCGTGCCGACGCCCGTGACCACGCCGTCGGCGGGTGTGTCCGCCTCCTCGGAGCGCGCGAAGAGCCAGTCCTCCTGGAACGGGGAGCCGGGGTCGAGCAGGAGCTTCAGCCGGTCGCGGACGAAGAGCTTGCCCTCCTCGCGCAGCTTCTCGCGGTACTTCACGTGGCCCTGCTCGATCCGGGCCCGCTCCTCCCAGTACCGCTCTTCGCCCTTGCCCACGCGGTCTCCGCTCAGGGGGCCGGGTTCGGCCAGACGATGATGATCAGCACGCCGTCGGCGTGCCGGGGGCCGCCCAGCACGGCGGGGTTGCCCGTCTGCGCCTGGATGTGCGTGTTGAGCTCGGTGACGCTGCCCTTCGAGAGGCGCACCTGGAACCTCACGGCGCCCTTCTCGAGCGCCTCCGGCGTGATGTCGAGCCGGCGGTCGCCGGGCACGGGCCAGCGCTGCGTCGCGCCCATCGGCACCTCGCCGCGGTAGCGCTCGAGCGACGTGTACTCCTTGTAGCGGAAGAGCCGGCGCAGCTTGGGCAGGAAGTTGTCGAGGCGCTCGTCGGGAGCCGCCGGGGCCAGGCCCCGGCTCGCCACCGGCGGCGGCGCGTCGCTCGCCAGAACCACGCGGGCGCCGAAGCTCACCACCTGCTGCGCCTCCGCCGCGGCCGCGATGACCGCGAGGGCCAGCAGCGCGAGAAGCAGGAGCAGCAGCGGCCCGAGCGCCCGCCGCAGGCGCTTGCGCGCGTTGTGCAGCCGCGACATCACCGTTCCCATCGGGATCCCCAGCACCTCGGCGATCTCGCGGTACGAGAGCCCCTCGAGATCACTCAACATGATAATCGCGCGGTGATGCTCCGGCAAAGACTCGAGGGCGCGCTCGATGCGGCTCCGGTCCTCGGCCCGCGCCGCCGAGTCGGCCGGTGTCTCCCCGGGGTCCACCAGCGTCCGCTCCCAGTCTCCCTCCTCGACCCGCTCGGTGCCCAGGGCGCGCCCGCGCGCGGCGCGCTGGCGCGCGCGGTCGGACGCGACGTTCAGGGTGATCCGGAAGAGCCAGGTGTAGAACGCCGACTGCCCGCGGAAGTTCGGCAGCGCCTGGAACGCGCGGATGAACGCCTCCTGCGCGACGTCCCGGGCCTCCTCGGGATCGCGCAGCACGTTGCACGCGAGGCGATAGACCCGCTGCCGGTACTTCTCGACCAGCGGCTCGAACGCGGTGACGTCGCCGGCGCGAACGCGCTCGACCAGGGCGGAATCGTCGAGCTCCACCACGGATCACCCGTTCCCCCGGCCCGCCGTCGCTCAGACGGCGGGGCGGCCGCGGTGGGTCATCGGCGCCGGCGCGCGAGCGCCGCGAGCGCGTCGAGCCCCAGCAGGTAGCTCTGCGGCCCGAAGCCCGAGATCTGGCCGCGCGCGACGGCGGCGATCACCGAGTGGCGGCGGAACTCCTCGCGCCCGTGCACGTTGGAGAGATGCACCTCGACGACCGGGAGCTCGATGGCGGCCACCGCGTCCCGGAGCGCGATCGAGTAGTGCGTGAACGCGCCCGGGTTGAAGACGACGCCGCCGAAGCCCTCGCGCTCGGCCGCCTGGAGCCAGTCGATGAGCTGGCCCTCGTGGTTCGACTGCCGGCAGTCGACCCGGATCCCGTGGCGCCGGGCGTGCTCGCGGATCAGGCGGTCGAGCTGCGCCAGCGTGACCCGTCCGTAGACGGCCGGCTCGCGGGTGCCGAGGAGGTTGAGGTTGGGCCCGTGCAGCACGAGCGCCGCTCGCACGCTCATCGCGCGCCAGAATAACACGGCCCCCCGGCGCGCCCGGGCATGCCCAACTTTGTCACTCGTTGTCACCCGCGGTGTCACCCGCCGGCGGCGTTTCCGAATATTCCGGGCCCGGATGCGCCAGAAGTCCCCGCCGTCATTGGGCCTGAACCCGGTGCCGTCCTGGTATCCGAATTGCGTCTCTTGCGCTCGGGCAATTACCGGATAGGCGTGTGAGGTCTTTGCCCGAGCGATCGAGGAGACGCGGCGATGAAACCGACGGAGCTGCTCGTGCGCCTCGGAGCAGGCGAGGGTCGCCTCTTCCAGCGGGGCCCCGGCTGCGAGCGCTGCCGCGGCCTCGGCGCGGTGGGACGGATGGGCGTCTTCGAGCTCGTCGTCGTCACGCCCGCGGTCCGCGCGCTCATCGTGGCGCGGGCGAGCGAGGCCGAGCTCCGGCAGTGCCTCAGCGGGACCGAGGGTGCGCAGACGATGTTCCAGGACGGCCTGACGAAGGTCCTCGACGGCCGGGTGGCCTACGACGAGCTCGTACGCGTGACGGAGCCGGATCAGGCGTGGCTCGACGGCCACGACGGCCCCGCCGCTCCGGTACCGCCGGCGCTCTCGCTCCCCTCGCTGACGATCGTCCCGCGGAGCTGAGCCGGACTACGACGCGCCGAGGGGCGCCAGGAGCCAGTCGGCGACCGCGAAGAGGACCAGGCCGCCGAACACCGTCCAGGCGAGCGCGGGCCCCCCGTCCCGGTTGACTTCCGGAATCAGGTCGGAGGCCGCGACGTAGATCGTCACGCCCGCCGACAGCGCGAGCGCCACGCCCACGTGGCGCTCGGCGACGAAGCTCGTCGCGACGGCGCCGGCGATCGTCAGCACGCCGAGCGTCGCCCCCGCCGCGACGGCCGCCGCCCGCGAGCGGCCGCCGGCGAGCATGACGGACGCGATCGTGAAGCCCTCCGGAATCTTGTGGAGGAAGACCGCGATCGACAGGATCGCGCCGAGGGCGGGCCCGATCATGAAGCCCGCCGCGATCGCGACGCCGTCGAAGAGCGTGTGGACGCCGAGGCCGAGGAGCGCGAGGTAGCCCGCCGACGGCGCGAGCAGCGCCTCGGGGTGCACCTCCTCGCCGAAGTGGAAATGCGGGGCCACCGTGTGCTCGAAGAGGTGGACGCCGAAGTAGCCGACCAGCACGAAGAGGAACGCGTGCGGCACGTGCGCCGCCTCGGGGAGCATCCGGACGAACGCGGCGGCCAGCATGAAGCCCGCGCCCGCGGCGACGAAATAGCGGAGCGGCGCGAGTCCCTTGCGATGGGCGCCGACGACGATCAGCGCGCCGGCGAGATCCGCGGCCGCCGCGGCGGCCGTGAAGAGCAGGTATGCTACCATGATCACGCGAGCATAGCATGGCCACCGGGCAGTCTCCCCGCCTGCTGGGCGAAATCCTCGTCGCCGAGCGACTCACCACCGCGGACGTCGTGGCCCAGGGCCTCGCGCGCGCGCGGACGACCGGCGAGCGGCTCGGCGAGGCGCTCGTCGCGCTCGGTGCGGTGACGACCGAGGACGTGCTGCGGGCGCTCGCCAGGCAGCAGAACCTCCAGTTCCTCTCGCGCGACGAGCTGCCGTCCGCGCTGCCGGTGGTCAAGAACCTCTCGGCGAAGTATCTCCGCCAGTACGCGGTCTGTCCCGTCAGCGTCGAGAACGGGCTGCTGACGGTCGCGACCGCCGACCCGCTCAATCCGCTCGTCGTGGACGACCTCCAGCAGTCCACGGGCCTCGCGGTCAAGCTCGTCGTCAGCGCCCCCGACGCGATCGGCGAGGCGATCGACCGGACGTACGACGGCGCGGCGACGCCGCTCCAGCGCATCGTCGAGGGCATGGAAGACGAGGGCGGCGCCGCGGGCGACGAAGACGTGAACCACCTGCGCGACATGGCGTTCGAGGCGCCGGTCGTGCGCCTCGTGAACCTCCTCATCGAGAACGCGATCGGCGCCGAGGCGTCGGACATCCACATCGAGCCCTTCGAGGACACGCTCCGCGTGCGGTACCGGCTCGACGGGATCCTCTTCGAGCAGGAGGCGCCGCCGCGCCGGCTCCAGGCCGCCGTGACCTCGCGCATCAAGCTCATGGCAGAGATGAACATCGCCGAGCGGCGCCTGCCCCAGGACGGGCGCATCCGCGTCACGCTCCACGGCCGGCGCGTCGACATCCGCGTCTCGACGATGCCCACCGTGCACGGTGAATCGATCGTCATGCGGCTCCTCGACCGCGCGAGCGTGTTCCTGCCGCTCGAGAAGCTCGGCTTCGCGCCGGACACGCTCGCGCGCTTCGACGCGCTCATCAAGCGGCCGCACGGGATCCTGCTCGTCACGGGGCCCACCGGCTCCGGCAAGACGACGACGCTCTACGGCGCGCTCGACAAGATCAACTCGACGGACCTCAAGATCATCACGGTCGAGGATCCGGTCGAATACCAGCTGAAGGGCGTCAACCAGATCCCGGTGAAGCCGAAGATCGGGCTCACGTTCGCCACCGGGCTCCGCCACATCGTGCGGCAGGACCCGGACGTGATCCTCATCGGCGAGATCCGCGACCTCGAGACCGCCGAGATCGCGATCCAGGCGGCGCTCACCGGCCACCTCGTCTTCTCGACGCTCCACACCAACGACGCGCCGGGCGCGATCACCCGACTTCAAGATATGGGCGTCGAGCCCTACCTCGTCGCCTCCGTCCTGGAGGGCGTCCTCGCCCAGCGCCTCCTGCGGCGCGTCTGCCAGGCCTGCCGCACGCCCGACGCGCCGAACGCCGCCGACCTCGAGGCGCTCGGCATCGAGGGCGCCGCCGGCGCCAAGCTCTGGCGCGGGCGCGGCTGCGACGAGTGCCGCGGCACCGGCTACCGCGGGCGCACCGGCATCTACGAGCTCTTCCCGATCACGGAGGACGCGCGCAGCCTCATCCTCCGGCGCGCCCCGAGCCGCGACATCCGCCGCCAGGCGGTCGAGCACGGGATGGTCACGCTCCGGCTCGACGGCTGGCGGAAGGCGTGCGCGGGCGTCACCACGGTCGAGGAGATCCTCCGCGTCACGCAGGAAGACGCCTGAGCGCGCGATGCCCGTCTTCGTCTACCGGGCAGCCGACCGCCGCGGCCAGACCATCGACGGCGTGATGGAGGCGCCCGACGCTCGCGCGGTCGTCGAGCGGCTGCAGAAGGACGCGTACTACCCGATCCGCGTCGCGCCCCACGCCGAGCGCACGGGCTGGCCCGCGTTCGGCGGTTCCGCACGCTTCAGCCAGCGCGACCTCCTCGCGCTGACCCAGCAGCTCGCGACGCTGGTCGAGGCCGGGCTGCCGCTCGACCGCGCGCTCGCCATCGTGGAAGAATTGGCCCCGCACGCGCGCGCCCGGGCGCTCGTCGGCGACCTCCTCGTGACCGTGCGCGGCGGCGCCTCGCTCAGCGAGGCGCTCGCGAAGCACCACCCGCGCCCGTTCTCGCGCCTCTACATCAACATGGTGCGCGCCGGCGAGAAGGGCGGCGTCCTCGAGGTGACGCTCCGGCGGCTCGCGGAGTTCCTCGAGGCCCGCGCCGTCTTCGCGGAGGCCGTCATCGGGGCGCTCACCTACCCGGCCGTCCTCCTCACGGTCGCGCTCGGCGCGATCGTCTTCCTCCTGACGTTCGTCGTGCCGCGCTTCGCGACGATCTTCGCCGACCTCGGTCAGGCCGTGCCGCTGCCGACGCAAATTCTCATGACCGTGAGCGCGGTCGTCCAGGGCTACTGGTGGGCCGGCCTGCTCGGCCTCCTCGCCGTCGTCCTCGGCTGGCGCGTCTGGACGGGGACGCCCGAGGGCCGCGTGGCGTGGGACCAGACCCTGCTCGGGCTGCCGCTCATCGGCGGGCTCGCGCTGAAGATCGAGGCCGCGCGCTTCGCCCGCACGCTCGGCACGATGCTCAAGAGCGGCGTGCCCGTCATGGGCGCGCTCGCGGTCGTGGGCGACATGATGACCAACCAGGCGATCGGCCGGGCCGTGGGGCGGCTCGCCGACGGCGTCAAGCGCGGCGGCACGATCGCGGCGGGGATGCAGGAACAGGCGCGCTTTCCCGCGCTCGCGATCCACATGGTGCGCGTCGGCGAGGAGACGGGGCGGCTCGAGGAGATGCTCCTCAAGGTGGCCGAGACCTTCGAGGCGGACGTCCGCACCGAGATGAAGCGCGCGCTCGACCTCCTCGGGCCCGTGGTCATCCTCGGCATGGGACTGATCGTGGCGTTCATCGTGGTCGCGATGCTGCTCGCGATCTTCTCGATCAACGAGATCCCGCTATGACCCGGCGGTCACCTTTCGCGTCCGGGGCCGGCGAGCCCCTCGTCGACCACGACTGCCATCAGGCGCGTCACGTCGGTCTTCCAGCGTGGCGGCCTCCGTGCGCCTACGACACGGGTCTCGGAGAGGCTCGCCGCCCCGGGCGCCCGACGTGGCGCCGGATCATCCTTGGCGAAGGAGGGGTGAGGCGGCCCGCGCGCGCATGGATCGGCCGCGATCAGCGCGGGTTCACCCTCATCGAGCTGCTGGTGGTGATCATCGTGCTCGGGCTGCTCGTCGGCCTGGTGGGGCCGCGGCTGTTCGGTCGCGTCGGCCAGTCGAAGCAGGCGGCCGCGCGCGCGCAGATCGAGCTGCTCGGCGCCGGGCTCGATCAGTACCGCCTCGACACCGGCGCCTATCCGACGGGCGCGCAGGGCCTCGACGCGCTCCAGCGGAATCCGAACGTGGCCAACTGGAACGGCCCCTACCTCAAGAAGGACGTGCCCAAGGACCCATGGGGCAACGCGTACAAGTACCGCTGCTGTCCCGGCCAGCACGGGGACTACGACCTCTGGTCGGAGGGGGCCGACGGCCAGCCCGGCGGCGAAGGGGAGAACGCCGACATCATGTCATGGGAAAACGCGCAGAAGTAGGCGCGCGCGGGTTCACGCTCCTCGAGCTGGTCATCGCCCTCTTCGTCATCGCGCTGGCGGTCGGCCTCGTCGGCCCCGCGATCGGCCGCAGCACCGACTCGGTCCGCGCCCGCGCGGACGTCGCGGGCTTCGCCGCCTTCTTCCGCCACGCGCGCGAACAGGCCATCACGCGCCGCGAGGCGCTCCGGGTCGTCGTCGAGCCCGACGCGCACCGGCTGACGCTCCTGGCCGGCGAGGATGACGTGCTGCGCGCGCGCGTCTTCCCCGAGCGCCTCGTGATCGTCCCCGCGTCGTCGAACGCGGGCACGGTTCGCTTCGCGCCCGAGGGAACCTCCACCGGGGGCGAGTACCGGCTCGCCTCGGGCAGCGTGAGCTACCGCGTCACCGTGGACCCCATCACCGGCCGCGTCCGGAGCATCCGACAATGACGCCCCGCGCGCCCACGGCCGGCGCGCCCGAGTCGGGCTTCACGCTCCTCGAGGTGGTCGTCGCGCTCGCGATCCTGAGCATCGCGATCGTTGCGTCCATCCAGGGCTTCGCGCAGGGCCTCCGGCTCCTCAAGACCGCCGGCGACCACCAGCAGGCGATGCTGCTCGCCGACCAGAAGATCCGCGAGGTCCTGGTTCCGGCCGAGGAGAAGCAGTCGGGGACGGAAGGAGCGTTCACGTGGGAGCGGACGATCACGGTGGACCCGACGCCCGAGCTCGAACGCTCGCGCGCGACGGCATCGTGGACGATCTACCGGATCGCGGTCCGGGTGGGCTGGGGCGACCGGAGCCACGTCGAGCTGGTCACGCTGCGCGCCTCGATCGAGAAGGCCGTGACACGATGACGCCACCCGCACCTGCGACGCGCCCGCGCGGCTTCACCCTCCTCGAGGTGCTGCTCGCGCTCGCGCTCGTGGCGACGCTCCTCGTGATCGCGTTCGGCGGCCTGCGCGTCGCGCTCGCCTCCTGGCGCCGCGGCGAGGATCGGGCCGAGACCCAGCAGCACGTGCGTGGCATCGCGCAGGCGCTCGCGCGCACGCTCGGCGGCGCCTATCCGTACCGGGGCGCCCCCGGCCCCACGCTGGACCCGGTCGTGCTCTTCGTCGGCGGCGCGAGCCGGCTCGAGTTCGTCACGCAGTCGCCGCCGTTCCCCTTCGCCGTGCCGATCGCGTTCACCGCGGTCGTGATCGTGCTCGACGAGAGCGCGGACCGCCCGGGACTCGTGATCCGGCAGCGCCCGCTGCCGAACCAGAACCCGTTCACGGACGCGGAGATCGTCTTCCACGACCCGAGCGTCACCGCCCTCGCCTTCCAGTACCTGGACGTGGGCGGCGAGTGGGTCGACCGGTGGGACGCGCGGACCGACAACGCGACGCCGCGCGCCGTCCGCGTCGCGGTCGGCGCGACGCTCGACGGCCGGGCGCAGACGCTCCCACCCTTCACCGTCTCGCTGCGGGTCGGGGAGACCACGGGCCAATGACGCCCCACGTGCCTACGGCAGGCCACCCACGACGCGAGCCGGACTCGCGAGCCCCGCTACAATGACGCGCGACGAGCGGGGGATCGCGCTGATCGTCGTGCTCCTCGTCATGGCGATCGTCGGCGTGGTCGGGGCGGAGTTCGCCTACTCGATGCGCCTGGAGGCCTCCGCCGTGCGCGCGTACCGCGACGGCGTCATCGCCCTCCACCTCGCGGAGGCGGCGATCGCGCAGGCGACGCGCGAGCTCGTCGCCGACGCGACGTACGTGGCCATGGACGACCAGGGCCGGCTCACCTTCCACACGGGCACGCCGCCGCTCCCGCTCCCGCACCTTCCGCGCGAGCAGGTGGCGTTCCCCGGCGGCCGCTTCTCCTACCGGATCACCGACGAGGAGGCGCGCCTCAACGTCAACACCGCCCCGCCCGAGCAGATGGAGCGGCTCCTGCTCGGCCTCGGCCTCGACAAGAGCGTGCGCGACGTCATCGGCGACTCGCTCCAGGACTGGCGCGACGCGAACGAGGAGCACCGCCTCAACGGCGCGGAGAGCGACTACTACCTCGCCCTGCCCGTACCCTACCGCTCGCACAACGCGAACCTCGACTCCGTCGCGGAGCTCCTGCAGGTCCGCGGCGTGACGCCCGAGATCTATCGCGGCACGGCGGGAGCGCCGGGGCTCGTGGACCTCCTCGCGGTCCACGCGACGGGTCAGGTCAACATCAACACGGCGTCGCCGGCCGTGCTCAGGGCCCTCGGCCTCGCCGAAGCCCAGGTGGTGGAGATCCTGCAGGCGCGACACGTCACGCCCTACACCGCCGTCCCCGACCGGTTCAGCGGCCGCGGGCTCGGCTTCTCGACGCAGACCTTCCGCGTGGAGGCCGAGGGCATCGTGGCCGGGCGCGTCGCGGCGCGCGTGACCGCGGTGATCCGGAAGCGCCCCGGCGTTCCCACCTCCGTGGCGATCCTCTGGTGGTCCGGGCTCCGCTGAGCGTACGGAGATTACCGGAGGCCCGAATGAGGGCAAGAATTTGTGGCCCTTTGATCCGTCAAACACCATACTTTATACGGGCATGAAAATCGGATTCCTCCGCCTCGGCGTCGTCCTGCTCGGCAATCGGCTGAGCGTGGCCGCCGTCCGGCGGGGTCGCGTGGACACGTTCGTCGTCCAGGCGGAGAACCCAACGACCGCGCTCCGCGCCGAGCTCGACGCACGGGGGCTCGCGCCGCGGGCGGTCGCGCTCGGCCTGGCGCGCTCGGCGGTGACGGTGAAGCCCATCGAGCTGCCGCCCGTCGCCGGCGAGACGCGCGACATGGTGCGCTTCGAGCTCGACCGCCACCTGCCCTTCCCCGCGGAGGACGCGCCGTTCGACTTCCTGCCGCTCGCGCCCGACGGCGCGCCCGCCCCGCCGGGCGAGGCCCGGCGCGTGCTCGTCGCGGCCGCCGACCGGCGCGTCGTGGACGCGGCGCTCCGGCTCGCGGAGGAGGCGAAGCTCCGCCCCCTGTCGGTGACGGTCGCCGCGCACGACCTCCTCGCGCTCGTGCGCCCCGCACGCGGGCAGCGCGTCGCGTGGCTCCATCGCGCGGGCGACGCCACCGACCTGCTGCTCGTCCGCGGCGCCGACCTCGTCCTCAGCCGGAGCCTCGCCGCGGCCGACGGGGCGACGCTCGTCGCGGAGGTCCGCCGGAGCTTCCCCGTGGCCCGCTGGCGTGAGTGCGACGCCGTCTGGGCGTCGGGCGATGACGCCGACGCGCTCGGCGGCGATCTCGCCGCGCTCGGCGCGCCCGTGACGGCGCCCCCGTACACGAACCGCGCGCGGCGACGCCTGGACGCCGCGGGCGACGGGCCCCGCGGCGCGGCCGAGCTGGCGGTGGCCGTCGCGTCGGGCCACGGCATCCGGCCCCTCGACCTCATCCCGGCGGCGCTGAAGCCGCGCCGCCTCACGCGGCCCCAGTGGCTCACGGTCGGCGTGGCGGCGGCGACGCTCCTCCTGGGCCTCGGGGCGCTGCTCGCCCCGGGCGTTCGCGAGCGCCGGCACCTCGGCGTGCTCAACGCGGAGGCCGCCCGCATCGACCCCGAGGTGCGCACCGTCGAGCGCGTGCTCCGCGAGCTCGAGAGCAAGCGCCGGCTCCTCGCCACGGTCGCCGCCCTCGAGACGGGCGCGATGCGCCCGCTGCCCGTGCTGCGCGAGGTGACCGAGATCCTGCCGGGCGACGCGTGGCTCACCATGCTCGCGCTCGACGCCAAGGGCGTCGAGCTCACGGGCCAGGCCTCGCAGGCGAGCCTGCTCATCCCGCTCCTCGAAGACTCCCCGCGGCTCGAGCGCGTCGAGTTCGCCTCGCCCGTCACCCGGGGGCGCGACAAGGAGCAGTTCCGCATCCGCGCCGCGTGGGAGACGCAGCCGCCCGCCGTGGCCCCCGCGCCCGAGGCGCCGCGCCCGCCGGTCG
>DATFVL010000020.1 GCA_035260325.1 Candidatus Methylomirabilota bacterium
GACATGACGGCGTAGGTGAAGACGTAGCAGACGATGATCCAGCGCACGCGCTCGGGCGGCGTGCCGAACGCCGCGGCGATCGCGGGGAAGGCGATGTTGACCATCGAGTCGAGCGAGACGACGAACGCGCCGGCCGCCGCGGGCCACTTGGACACCCGCGTATGATGACACGGGCTTGCGGCTGCGGCGCGATCCGCGGTACAAGCGTGGCCGATGGACTGGACGTCGGGCGCGGCCGCGGAGGCCGGCTACACCGTCACCGAGGACCAGACGGCGCACGCGATGGGGAACGCGGGCGTCCACGTCCTCGCCACGCCGTTCGTCGTGGGCCTCCTCGAGAGCGCCGCCGGCGCCGTCATCCATCCCCACCTCCCCGCGGGCGCGGGCTCGGTCGGGACGATGGTGGAGATGAGGCACCTCGCCGCGACGCCGGTGGGCATGAAGGTGCGCGCGAAGGCGACGCTCCTCGAGACCGACGGCCGGCGGTTCCTCTTCAGTGTCGAGGCGTGGGACGAGAAGGAGAAGATCGCCGAGGGGCGCCACGAGCGCTTCGTCGTCCCCGACATGGCGAAGTTCCTCGGGCGCGCGCTGAAGAAAGGGTCCGCCTGATGCCGATCCAGATCAACAAGGGCGTCGTCGGCAAGGAGTTCCCGCCCTACGTCGTCACCGTCGAGCGCGGGAAGATCAAGGAGTTCGCCCGCGCGATCGGCGATGCGAACCCGTTCCACCTCGACGATCGCGTCGGGCGGGCGTCCCCGTGGGGTGACATCATCGCGCCGCCGACGTTCACCATCACGTTCCGGGACGAGACCGCCGACACCGGCGCGCTCCTCCGCGAGCTCGGCACCGACATCTCACGCGTGCTCCACGGCGAGCAGGAGTTCGAGATCTTCCGGCCGATCAGGCCCGGCGAGAGCTACGTCTGCCGGTCGAAGGTCCTCGACGTCTACGAAAAGACCGGCAAGAGCGGCCCGATGGCCTTCGTGGTCCGCGAGACCGCGATCACCGACACGACGAACGAGATCGTCGCCACCATGCGGCACATCACGGTGGTCCGCCTGTGAAGTACGGGACGGTTTACGTCGACGACGTGAAGGTCGGCGACGAGCTGCCGCCGCTCGTCAAGGGTCCGATCCAGCAGATCCAGCTCACGCGCTACGCGGGCGCCTCGGGCGACTTCAACCCGATCCACCAGGACGACGAGTTCGCCCGGGCGGCGGGCATGGGCGGGGTCTTCGCCCACGGCATGCTCTCGATGGGCTTCGTCGCGCAGGCGCTGACCGACTGGGCGGGCGCCGGCAGCGTGCGGAAGCTCGGCGTCCGCTTCGCCGGGCTCGTGCGCTTGAAAGATACCGTGACCTGCAAGGGCCGCGTGCTCGCGATCTCGTCGAAGGACGACGTCCACACGGTGGAGCTCGAGGTGTGGGCCGAGAACCAGCGCGGCGAGAAGGTCGTCACGGGCAAGGCGGCCGTCGCCCTGCCCTCGCGCGCCTAGCCGCGCGGCATCCGCCCCTTCGCCGCCACCCACTCGCGGAGCGCCTCGCGCGTGGACCGGAAGGCGAGCGCGTCCCAGGGGATCGCGTCGGGCGCGGCCCACTCGAGCGCGTCGTTCTCGTTGCACGTCGTGAGCGTGCCGCCGACGACGCGCGCCGTGTAGACGACGATGACCGGCGCGTCGGGGTAGCTGTAGACGTTGTGGAGGCCGGTGAGGTCCACGCTGAGCCCGGTCTCCTCGCGCGTCTCGCGGATCGCCGCGGCGGGGACCGTCTCGCCGAAGTCCACGAAGCCGCCCGGGAAGGTCCAGAGCCCGCGCCCCGGGTTGATCGAGCGCCGCGTGAGGAGGACCGCGCCGTCCTGCTCGGGCAGCGTCGCGCCGACGACCTTCGGATTCAGGTAGAAGACGAACCGGCAGCGCGAGCACACCTGCTGCTCCCGCTGATCCGGCGGCACGGGCTCGGAGGCGAGCGGCGCGCCGCAGAGGGGGCAGAAGCGGATCGTGTCCGGCCCGAGGGCGTGGTGGCCGTGCTCGGCGCTCACTCCCTGGAGTCTAAACCGGCTATCCTGAGGGCGCCAATGGCGGACGACCGGCGCGCACCCGTCGTCATCGGGATCCTGACCGTCGTGACGGGGGCGGTGCTCTATCTCGCGACCGCCGACATCCTCTCCGTGCCCGAGCGGACGTTCGGCGCGCCGCGCTGGATCGTGGCCGGCTTCGCCCTTGGCCTCGTCTTCGGGGGCTTCTACGCCCTCTCGCTGCGGCTCCCGACGCCCGTCACCGGCCGCGTCCTCGCGGCCGCGACGGCGCTGACCTTCCTCACGACGGGCGGGGTCTTCATGACCTGGCTCGCGCTCGGCGGCGGGGCGCGCGGACGCGCGCCGGTGCCGCTCGGTCCGCTCTCGCTGCTCCTGCTGGCCAGCGGCCTCGAGTTCGCGGTGTTCTGGGTCTTCGCCCTGATCACCGACGCGATCGCCGTCGGCGCGTGGATCTATTGTCTGCGCGCGCTCGTCCGCCGCCGGCCTCGCGGTTGAAGCGCGCCTATCGGGGACTCGTAGACCCTAGCGGCCGCGCACCTTCACCAGCGGCAGCACGCCCTCGAGCTCGCCCTTCATGACGGGGTGCTGGTTGCCGCCGACCGCGCGCGACTTCTGCGTGACCTGCTGCTCGAGGTACTCGTAGAGCTCCTGGAGGGTGACGATCCCGTCGCGGTTCAGATCGGCCGCGCCCCTGAGCCCCTCAACCAGGTAGTAGGTGAAGATCCCGTGGCCCAGGTCGGGCAGCTCGATCGAGACCTCGCTCGGCCGCGACGCGGTGATGATCGCGCGGCCCTTGGAGCGCGTGAGCCGGTCGAGGAACATGTCGTCCACCGCGCCCGCGCGCGTCTTCTTCGACGCGAAGGTGCGGCCGCCCGCGGCGCCGCTGTAACAGGCGTCGAGGAACACGACAACGCGCTCGGCCTCCATCCGGCCGAAGATCGCGTGGAGCTCGTCCATCGGGAGCGCGGTCGAGTAGAGGTCGTCCGGGTCGGCGTCGCTCGGGATCAGGTACTTGGCGAGGCCGTCGCGCTCGACGCCGCGGGTGTCCACCTCGGGCGCGCCGTGGCCCGCGTAGTAGATGAGCACCGTGTCGTCCTTCTGTGCCGAGCGGCCCAGGAACGTCCCGAGGGCCCACTTGATGTTCCGCAGCGTCGGCTTGCGCTCGGTCTTGTCGGTGAGGAGGAGCACGCGGTCCTTCTTGAAGCCGGCCGGCCCGATCAGCGTCTGGTAGACGGCGTCGGCATCCGCGACGCTGTACCGGAGCGTCGGGATGGACGAGGCCTCGTACTTGCCCACGCCGATGACGACCGCCCACTGGCTGCGCACGTGCGCCGGCGGCGCCGCGGGCTCGGCGGGCACGACGGCGGCGACCTCCTTCTCGTAGCTCACCGCCCTCACCGCCTGGCGCGCCGTGCCGCCGGGCTCGGTCGCGGTGACCACGATGACGTTGGTGCCCTCGGCGAGCGTCACCGGCACCGTCAGCGTAATGGACTTCCGCGGGCCGCCCGCCGCGGCCTCCGGCTTCGGCCGCTGGGCCACCCGGATGTCGCGGATGGCGACCTCGTCGCCCATCCGCACCTCCGCGCCGTTCACCGTGACGCTCACGCTGGCGATTCCGCGGCTCGACGCGACCGTCGCGACGACGACGGTCGTGGGCTGCGCGACCTTCGCGCGATCGTCCGGGTAGCGGAACTCCACGCTGAGCGGCACGATCTTCTCGTAGACGACGGTCCGGACTTCCTGGTGCACGGCGCCGGTCGCGTCCGACGCCGTGACGACGAGGGTGTTGGTCCCCTCCGCGAGCTTCAGCGGGAGGTTCACGGGGAGCGCCGGCAGCGGCTGCGCCTCGGCGACGCGCTTGACCTCGACGCCGTTCAGCGTCACCGTGACGCGCGCGACGCCGCGGCCGCCCGAGGCGAGGCCCGCCAGCGCGATCGTCTCCTGCTCGACGCGGAGCTGGTCCATCGGCGAGGTCAGCGCGACGGTGAGCGGCGGCGGGGGCGGCGCGGCGGCGATCACGGGCTCGGGCTTCGGCGGCTCGACACGCGGTGCGGGCGGCGGCGCCGGGCGCTCGACCGGCGGCGGTGCTGCCGGCGCGGCGGCCACGGCCTTGTCGTAGAACACGACGCGCGCCTCCTGGCGCGTGGCGCCGCCGGGCTCCGCGGCCGTGACGAGGACGACGTTGCGTCCCTCCCGGAGCTTGAGCGGGACGTTCAGCGTGATCGCCGCCTCCGCCGCCTCCGGCATCGGGAGCGCAATCTCGGCGCCGTTGAGGCTCACGGTCACGCGCGCGACGCCGCGGCCGCTCGTCGCCCTGCCCTGGAGCACGATCAGGGGCACGGCGACGCGCTCCTCATCGCGCGGCGCCTGGAGGGCGACCGCGAGCGGCGCCGGCCCCTCCTGATCGATCGCGACGACGGCGAACCGCAGGAACCCCAGGTCCTCGCTCTCGCCCTTCACCCACTGCTTCGCGTCCGGCGCGTACCAGAGCTGCCACGTGCGATAGCCATCGGACCCGCCGTGGCGCGCCGGCCACTTCACCTCGAAGGCCACGCGGAAGGCGTCGCGCGCGGTGCCCGCCACCTGGACGGGCTCCATGGCTTCGACTTTCCACGCGACGATCGCCGACACCATGGTGCCCGCCGGAGCGTTGAAGCCCCGCCAGCGGACGCGGCCCCAGCCCGATTTCCCGACTTCGAGGGGCCAGGAGAGCTTCGGCGGCGGGTCGAACACTCCCAGGCGCTCGCCGAAGTGCACTCTGCCTATCGCGAGATCCCGACCCAGATGGATCTGGCGCCCGGGACCCGAGGCGAAGACGTACATGTCATCCTCGATCCTGACGAGCTCGTAGACGCCGTCGTTGCGGATCCACCGGTCGCCGACCTGGTAGGTGGGCCGCTCCGCCCGCTGCGGTTTCTGGGCGTGAGCGGGCGCCCACGGAGCGAGGAGCGCCAGCACGGCCGCGAGGAGCGCCAGGCGATTGAGCCTCATGGGCGCCCTATAAGATGAGGTTTCGCAGGCATCGCGGTCAAGAAAAGGTTAGATTCCCGGAATCCTTACAGGAGGCCCGATGAGGATCGACCGGAAGCGGCTCGAGCAGTCCATGGAGGAGCTCGGGAGGATCGGCGAGACCCCCCGGGGCGGGCTCACCCGTCTGGCGCTGACCGACGAGGACAAGCGCGGGCGCGACTGGATGGTGGCGCGCATGCGCGAGGCGGGCCTCCGGGTCACGATCGATCGGATGGGAAACATCTTCGGCGAGCGCCCCGGCGCCGCGGCGCTGCCGCCCGTGATGATGGGCTCCCACGTGGACTCCGTGCCGACGGGCGGCAAGTACGACGGCCAGCTCGGCGTGCTCTCCGGCCTGGAAGCGATCCGCGCGCTCGACGACCAGAAGGTCCGGACGCGCCACCCGGTGACGCTCGCGATCTTCACCAACGAGGAGGGCGCGCGCTTCCAGCCGGCCATGATCGCGAGCGGGGTGATGGCGGGCAAGATCGCCCTCGAGGACGCCTACAACGCGCGCGACAAGGACGGTATCCGCCTCGTGGACGAGCTCGAGCGGATCGGCTACCTGGGCCCCGAGCCCTGCGTCGCGCGTCCGATCCGCGCCTACCTCGAGCTCCACATCGAGCAGGGACCGCGACTCGAGGAGGAGGGGCTCTCCGTGGGCGTCGTCGAGGGCATCGTCGCCATCTCGTGGTCGCGCCTCGCGATCCACGGCGTCCAGGACCACGCGGGCCCGACGCCCATGCGGATCCGCCACGACGCCCTCGTCGCCGCGGCCGACGTCGTGGCCGGCGTGCGGCGGATCCCGCGCGAGCTCGGCGGCGACCTCGTGACCACCGTCGGCAACCTCACGGTGAGCCCGAACATTGTGAACGCGATCCCCGGCAAGGTCACGCTCTCGATCGACATGCGCGATCCGCGGGACGAGACGCTCGACCGGGCGCTCCCGAGGCTCGACTGGCTCGTCCGCGACGCGTGCAAGCGCGAGGGCGTCAGCTACGAGCTCGAGCACTACTGGCGCGTGCCCTACACGCCGTTCGACCGCGAGGTGGTCGCGGCGGTCGAGCGCGCCGCGAAGGCGAGCGGCGCGCGGTACCGGCGGCTCCTCTCGGGCGCCGGCCACGACGCCCAGTACATGGCGGCGATCGGCCCGACGGGGATGATCTTCGTCCCCTCGCGCGGCGGGCGGAGCCACTGCGAGGAGGAGTTCACGCGGCTGGACGACATCGAGTACGGCGCGAACACCCTGCTCCTCGCCGCGCTCGATCTGGCGGGCCGGGTTTGACGTTTGACTCGAGATGAGCAGGGCCCGGTGCTGGAGGCGCTCGGCGTGTTTCGTGACGCCGGTATCCTCCTGAGCGTCGTGGGCTTGCTCGTGACGATGGTCTTCGGCCTTACGGCATCGACGCGGTCCTCGCCGGCGGAGTTCAGGAACGAGGTGGTCCCGCGCCTCGATGGGCTGGAGACGCGGCTCGACCGGATCATCACGCTGCTCGACAAGCGGCTGCCCCGACCGGCCTCGTAGCTCTTCGGCCGCCACCGCGAGAAGAACGTGTACTAGGGACGCCCCGGCCGCGGCCTTTCCCGCTGTTGTAGTATGCAGTCACCGTGAGCACCGTGCCGAGCGCCACCGGCCCTCCGATCGTCGCCGCCGTGCGCGAGTTCGTGGAGCGCGAGGTGCGCCCGGCGGCCGCCGCCCTCGAGCACGCCGACCGCTACCCGCACGAGCTCGTGGCGCGCATGCGCGAGCTCGGCCTCTTCGGCGCCCTCGTGCCCGCGGCGTACGGCGGCCTCGGCCTCGACTGCGCGACCTACGCGCGCGTCATCGAAGAGATCTGCCGCGGCTTCATGTCGCTCGCCGGGGTGCTCAACAGCCACACGATGGCCGCGCTCATCGTGCTCAACCACGGGACCGACGACCAGCGCCGGCGCTTCCTCCCCCGGTTCGCGCGCGGCGAGGCGCGCGGCGGCCTGGCGCTCACCGAGCCCCACGCGGGGACCGACGTGCAGGCGATCCGCGCGGTCGCGCGCCGGCGCGGCGACGCGTACGTGCTCAACGGGACCAAGATGTTCGTGACCAACGGGCGCGAGGGCAACACCTTCGCGCTCCTCGCCCTCACCGATCCCGCGGTGGAGCCGCGCCACACGGGCATGTCCTGCTTCATCGTCGAGGCGGGCCATCCCGGCTTCAAGGTCGTCAAGTCCATCTCGAAGCTCGGCTACAAGGGCGTGGACACGGCGGAGCTCCTCTTCGAGGACGTCGTCGTGCCCGCCGCCAATCTGGTCGGCGGCGTCGAGGGGCGCGGCTTCGGACACGTCATGAGCGGGCTCGAGACCGGACGCATCAACATCGCCGCGCGCGCGGTGGGCGTCGCCCAGGCCGCGTACGAGGACACGCTCCGCGACGCGGCCGACAGGGTCGAGGCGCCGGCCGCGCTCGCCGACATGGCGGCGCGGGTCGCCGCCGCCCGCCTCCTCACGGCCTGGGCCGCCGGCATGAAGGACCGCGGCGAGCGCTGCGATCTCGAGGCGGGGATGGCGAAGCTCTACGCCTCCGAGACCGCCCACGAGGTCGCGCTCGCGGCGCTCCGCGCCTTCGGCCAGGCCGGCGTCAGCGCGGGGCTCAACGTCGAGCGGTACTACCGGGACACGCCGCTCATGCTCATCGGCGAGGGGACCAACGAGATCCAGCGCACGATCATCGCGCGGCAGCTCGTCGAGCGGCACGGCGAGCGGCTCGGCGCCCTCGTCTCGCACGAGGCCGAGACCCTCGAGCGCCGGGAGATGGTCCTCGCCGTCCGGCAGTTCGTGGAGAAGGCGGTCGTCCCCGTGGCCCAGGCGCTCGACGCCGGCCGCGCCTGGCCCGGCGAGCTCGTCCGCGCGCTCGGCGAGCTCGGCGTCTTCGGCGCGCTGGTGCCGGCGGGCGACGGCGGCCTCGGCCTCGACCTCCGGACCTACGCGATGCTGGTCGAGGAGCTCGCGCGGGGGTCGGCGGCCCTCGCCACGGTCCTCGTCGCCCACGCGGCGGCCGCGCACGCCGTCGCGCGCTTCGGCGCGCCCGAGCAGCGCGCGCGCCTGCTCGGCCCGCTGACGCGCGGCGAGCGTCTCGCCACGCCGGCCTGGCGCGGTCTCGCGGAGGCGACGCCCGACCAGGGCCGGTGGGTGCTCGACGGACTCGCCATCGCGGAGAACGCCCCGCGCGCCGACGTGCTCCTGGTGTGGGCCGAGACGCGGGAGACGGACCGCACCTGCTTCGTCCTGTCGCGGGACGCGCCGGGCCTGTCGGTGGGCCACCCGCCCGGCGACCTCGGGACGCGCGGGGTCCAGCGGGCGGCGATCTTCCTCGAGCGCGTCGCGGTGTCCCCCGCCGATGCGCTCGGAGGCGCCGCCGGCGGCGGCGGCGCCTCCCAGGACGCGACGCTCGCGCTCCTCCGCCTCGGCGCGGCCGCGACGGCGGTGGGCCTCGCCCAGGCCGCGTTCGAGGCCGCGCTCCGCTACTCGCAGCAGCGCTCGACCTTCGGCAAGCCCATCTGCCAGCACCAGGCGATCCAGCTGAAGCTCGCCGACATGGCCACGCGCACGGCCGCGGCGCGGCTCCTCGTGTACGACGCGGCCGGGCGCGGCGGCGAGTGGCCGGCGCTCGCCCGGGTGCTCGCGGCGGAGACCGCCTGCGACGTCACGCTCGAGGCGATGCGCGTGCACGGCGGCTACGGCTACACCACCGAGTTCCCCGTCGAGCGCTACTACCGCGACGCCGCGCAGCTCCTCTCGATCCCGCTCGAGATCGACCTCGAGCGCCGCGACGTCGTCGAGGCGCTGGTGGCGCAGCTCCGGCCGCGACCCGACGAGCGCGCGCGCTAGGACGGCGACGATGCCCTACGGGCGGTGGTTCGAGGACGAGGCGGCGCCAGTATCCGCGATCTGGACGGGAGCGCCCCGCGGATGACGATCCCGTCCTGTCCCACCACTACCTCGTCGCCTGCTGGACTCTCGGTTGCGCCAGCGGTGCGATTCCCTCACGGCAAGACCTTCCGGTGGACGGTGATGCGGCGCCCGTCGGTGGGCGCGCGGTAGATGTGCATGTTGGGCTCGGGGATATTCTCCCAGACCGTGTCTACCACGGGGAGCCGGGTCTCGTCGTAGCGTGTGACAGGGATCTCCCGGAGGTAGCGGTGCGTCCGCTCGGCGTCTTCGGCCGAGCCGGGCGACGAGCCGCGCTCGTTGGTCCCGAACCTGAAGAACCGGTCGATGATCCAGTCCGGCAGCGGCCAGCCGGCGAAGCCCTGGCAGCCCAGGCCGCCCCGCACCTCGAGGTCCGTGTAAAACCGGAGCGGGAGGTCGCCGTACGAGATGAAGATCCGCTCTCCCGGCTTGGCGTGGTCGCGCAGATGGCGGACGATGCCCCCGATCGGACCGGGCACGTGGTGCGTGATCTCGTAAACGTACTTGGCCGGCGTAGAGCCGAGCGATGCATGCACGAGATCGGCGCGGTCGACGAACAGCAGCAATGCGCACCCGGCGACCGCGGCGAGCCGGTTCGCCGACCAAAGCGCGCGGATAACTGCCGCCTCGAGGAGCGCGAACGCAGGGAGGAGACTGACCAGGTAGCGAAAGAAGAGGAACGGCGCGGCCGAGAGGACCAGGATGTGGCCGAGCGCGAACAGCGCCAGGGACACGCAGACGCGGAGCGCGGGCCAGCTCTGCTGCTGCGGCCTACCGAACGTCAGGAGGGAGCGAGCGGCGACGAGTGCCGTCAGGAGCACGACGGAGCACGCGTACAGCTCGGTCCAGGATAGGTACTGCCACGCCCTTACGGCGAAGGTTTGGACGGACAAGTCGGCGACGGTGTAGCTCACCTTTCCCCGCACCTCGAAGATCGCCAGCCACGAGAGGTTGATCGCGAGCGCCGCCACCACCGCGCCGATCAGCCGGAGCGCGGCGCGCGTCTCGAACCAGACCGCCACGAACGCCAGGGCGAGGCCGGCAGCGGTCGCGAAAAAGACGAGGTAGTTCGCGTGGAAGAGGACGGTCATCGCGAGCGCCAGGCCGAGCAGCGCACCTCGACGGTCACGAACCAGGGCGAAGAAAAAGTACAGCACCCAGATGCCTGCCAGCACGGCAATAGCGTAGTAGCGGGTCTGGCGCACATAGAGCAGGAACGGCACCGACAGCACCAGGATGGCGGCGGCCAGGAGCGCGAGCCCGCGGTCCCCGAAGAGCGAGACGCCGAGGACGTAGAGCGATACGATCGCGAGCACGCCGAGCGCGGCGAAGGGGAGGCGGGCGGTCAGCGTGTCAGCGCCGAAGAGCTTGAAGGACAGGGCCGTGACGTAGAACTGCGCCCAGGGGGTCTGGCGCCAGAGGTAGTTGGCGTCGTAATCGGTCCCGCATCTCTGAGAAATCAGGTCACGCCCGTCCCATGCGATGGGCACGCCGAATCGGAGGACGCGTTGGGCGAGGAGAGCGGTTTCCGCCTCGTCCTCCCACAGGTAGCGGTCGTCAAGGTTGGTGAAGATCAGCGCCGCGCCCAGGGCGGTGATGAGCGCTAACATGCCGAGCGGCCGACTCATCGCGCCTTCCTTCGCATCGCGCAGCGACTGTCGTGGAATCCCGCGCGGTTGTCAACGGGGGTCGGGCGCAACGAACGTGCCCGCTGTCATCGCGCATTCAGCACCCTGTCGAGCGAGTTAGGTCCGCGATGAGAGTCATGAGACGCATGACAGGGCGGACCCGGCGGGGCGAGGCATGGTCCGCTCGCCGGGCGTCATCGCCGGGTCCCAGCGGAGACGACGATTGCGAAGCGCTGAGAATCGGATACTGTAGTCGCCGTGCTCACGCTGAACCAGCATCCGGTCCACTCCGACGCGAACTACGCCGAGAAGCACACCCGGCACGGGCAGCTCGTCCTGGGCCGCTCGTGTTCGCGATCGGGATAGGAATGACAGTCGCAGACATTTCAGGACGGGCCATTGCCAATCTCGAAATAGAGCGGAGACTCGGGTCACGAACCAGCGCGGCGAGGTCGTGATGACCTTCCGCCGTAAGGCCCTCGTGCCGAAGAAGAACCACGCGACGCTGGGAGAGGGAAAGCTGCCCGGATGAGCGGCCCGCCGCTCGACGGCCTCCGCGTCGTCGCCGTCTCCCAGTTCGGCGCGGGTCCCTTCGGGACCCAGGCGCTCGCCGAGCTCGGCGCCGAGGTCATCAAGATCGAGGATCCGGTGGTCGGCGGCGACGTCTCGCGCTACGTGCCGCCCTACCAGATCGCGGGCGACTCGCTCTACTTCCAGTCGTTCAACCGCGGCAAGAAGTCGCTCGCCCTCGACCTGCGCCGGCCCGAGGCGACGCCGGTGCTCCACGACCTGGTGCGGGTCTCGCACGCCGTGTACAACAACCTGCGTGGCGACCTCCCCCGGAAGCTCGGCCTCACCTACGAGACGCTCGGGCGCGTCAACCCGGCGATCGTCTGCTGCTCGCTCTCGGGCTTCGGCACGACGGGGCCGCGCGCCGCGGAGCCGGCGTACGACTACCTCATCCAGGGCTACGCGGGCTGGATGACACTCACGGGCGAGCCCGACGGCCCGCCGGGCAAGTGCGGCGTCTCCGTCGTGGACTTCGCGGGCGGTTACGTCTCGATCGCCGGGCTCCTGGCGGGGCTCTGGGACGCCCAGCGGACCGGCCGGGGGCGCGACCTCGACGTGTCGCTCCTGGACACGGCGGTGAGCATGCTCTCCTACTTCGCGATCTGGAGTCTGAACCGCGGGTGGGCGCCCCGCCGCGTCGAAGACTCGGGGCACCAGACCCTCGTGCCCGCGCAGAACTTCGCGACGCGCGACGGCTGGCTCGTCGTCTTCTGCAGCAAGGAGAAGTTCTGGGAGGCGCTCGTGGACGCGCTCGAGCTGCCGGAGCTCACGCGCGACGCGCGCTTCGCGTCGTTCGACGCCCGGCTCGCGCACAAGGAGGCGCTGCTCGCGATCCTCAAGCCGCGGTTCGCGGCGCGCACGACGGCGGACTGGCTCCGGCGCCTGCGCGGCCGCGTGCCGTGCGCCCCCGTGAACTCGATGCGCGAGGCGCTCGACGACGAGCAGATCCGGCAGCGCGGGATGATCCTCGAGGTCGAGCACCCGGAGTTCGGCACGCTCCACGAGGTGGCCTCGCCGATCCGGACCGAGGGCGCCGTCACCCGGCCGGCGCGCGCGCCGCGCCTCGGCGAGCACACCGATGCGATCCTGCGCGAGCTGCTGCGGTACACTCCCGACAGGATCGCCGCGCTTCGCGCGTCCGGCGTCTTCGGGGGCGACCCGGGAACGAGGTGAGCTCATGACCGTGGACCCCGAGCTCTTCCGCGCCATCGGCCTGCCGGACATGACCATGCCCGGCGGCTGGTCGGTGTCGAGCGGCCAGGTGCACCTCTACACGCGCGAGGAGCAGCGCCTCATGCACGAGGCGCGCGCCTTCGCGCAGCAGGAGATCCTGCCGAGGTCGGCCGAGGCCCACGCCCGCGTGAAGGAGATCAAGGCGACGCACGCGCCGGGCGCCGAGCGCCGGCGCCTCCTGCGCGAGCTGGCCAAGGGCTACCTCAGGCTGGTCGGCGAGGCGGGG
>DATFVL010000021.1 GCA_035260325.1 Candidatus Methylomirabilota bacterium
GAGAACCTCGTAACCGCCGTCTGGACAGGCGGTTCCGCTTGTCCGCTCTGGCCAGCGTCCGTATCTTTAGAGCCCCATGTCTAGACTTGAGAACAAGAAAGACAAGGCCAAGAGCCTTGAGGCCAAGGACCCCAAGGGGGCGGCCGAGGCGTGGCTGCAGGTTCTCAAGGAACAGGACGAAGAGGGAGACCCGAACCCCGATCTCTCGATCTACAACCGGATCGGCGACCTCTACCTGAAGCTCAAGGATCCGCATCAGGCCGCCGACTACTACGACCAGGCGGTCGACAAGTACGCCGAGCTCGGGTTTCACAACAACGCCATCGCGATGTGCAACAAGGTGCTCCGCAACGCCCCGGGGCGGCAGAACACCTATTTCAAGCTCGCCAAGCTGTACGCCGCCAAGGGGTTCATGGGCGAGGCAAAGCAGAACTTTCTGGAATACGCCGAACGGATGCAGAAGGCCGGGAAGATCCAGCAAGCGTTCGCCGCCTTGAAGGAGCTTGCCGAGATCTCGGCCGAGAGCGCCCATCTGCGGGAGCTGCTCGAGGAACACCTGCGGATGTACGGCGATCCGGACCGCCGCCCGGCGAGCGGGTCGGCCGCGCCCGCGGCGCCCGTCAAGGAGGATCTCTCGAAATCGGGGAGGCACAAGACCTCGAGCCTCGTGTTCCTCGATGTCGATTTGCCGCCGGTCTCAAAGCAGACGCCTGCGGTACGGATGCCGCCACGGCCCGCGCCGCCACGCGCGGCGGAGCCCGAACCAGAGCCGGCAGGGGACGAAGCGCAGCCGGCGGTTGACGGGTTGATCGGGACGCCCGAGCCCGAGCCCGACGAGTCGCTCGCCATCGAGTCGACCAGCCTGGCCGAGGAGGCGGAGTCTCCGACCGCCCCGCGTCCGTCGGGCACGCTCGAAGGGTTCGAGACCACGGTGGCGGCGTTCGGGGACGTGGGCGTCGATCCGACGAGCGTCCCTTCGCTCCGCGAGGAGGTGACCGCCGACGACGTGGAGCCGATGGCGGAGCTCGAGCCGACCGTAACGGACGAGGCGAGCGCGGCGGAGGCTGAGGCGGAAGCCGAGCCGCTCGTCGACACCGACCTCGGGCTCGACGCTGCGCCACCCGCTCGCCGTGCGCCGTTCGTCCCGAAGCGACCGGCCGCGCCTGCGCGCCCGGGGGTCGACGAGCCCCGGCCGGGCGGCGGCAGTCGGCCGCCGCTGCCCAAGTTCGAGCCGCGGCGCCCCGAGCCCGCGAAAGTCGCCCCGGTCGTACCGAAGCGCCCGGCCGTGGGGCCGCCACCCAAGCGCAAGCCCGTCGTCGAGGTGCCGCCGCTCGAGCTCGAGACCGATTTCACGCCCGGAGCCGACACGGGCCATGCGATCGATGAGGAGCCGCTGGCGATGGACGATCCCGGCCGGGGCCGGGGCCGGGGCCGGGGCGCGGCGCCGGCGGGCGGGATCGAGATTGACAAGAACGCGCGGGCCGCGCCGGCGGGCCGGCGCCGGGCGGCGATCGATCTCGGCCTCGATGGCGTGGTGAACGCCGACGACGCGAGCGGGGCGCTCATGTTCGCGCAGATCGAGGAGCAGCGGGACCTCACACCGATCGCGGAGCTCGAGGCCCGCGTCGCCGACGATCCCGACGATCCCGAGGCGCACCAGATGCTGGGCGAGGCCCTGGTCGAAACCGGGGAGCGCGCGCGCGGGATCGAGGAGCTGGACCACGCCATCACCGCATTCGAAAACCGCGGCAACCTCTCCCGGGCCCAGGACCTGGTGGACGAGATCCTGCGGCTCGATCCCAACAGCGTGCGGCACCGCCAGAAACAGGTGGAGTTCGCGTTCAAGTCGGGCGACAAAGCGAAGCTGATCGACGCCTATGTGGAGCTGGCCGACACCTTGCTGCGCAGCGACCTGCCCGACAAGGCCCGCGCCGTCTACCAGCGCGTGGCCGAGCACGACCCCGGCAACGCCCGCGCCACGGCGGCGCTCTCGATGCTCGCCCCCGTCGCATCGCCACCGCCGCCCGAGCCGAAGGCGAAGGGCAAGTCCGCGGCGCGGGATGCGGAAGGGAAGACCGCTCCCCGCGATGCGAAGATGAAGGTGCGCCACGACACGGGCGACACGGGGGACTTCGTCGACCTGAGCGCCATGATGCTCGAGGAGCAGCCGCCCGAGCGGGACACCCGGATGAAGGTGGCCGATGAGGAGCCCACGGGAGACGAAGAGCAGGACTTCCAGGGCATGCTCGCCCGCTTTAAGCAGGGCATCGACGAGAACATCGACGAGGGC
>DATFVL010000022.1 GCA_035260325.1 Candidatus Methylomirabilota bacterium
GTCGGCACGCCCCCGAGCGTCTGGAGCGCCCAATAGACGACGACGTGCTCGAGGCGGTTCTTGAGCGCGATGAGGACGCGGTCGCCCTTGCCCACCCCGAGCCGCGCGAGGCCGCGCGCCACCGCGGCGCAGCGCTCGGCGAGCGCCGCGTACGTGAGCCGCTGGTCGCCGTCCACGACGGCCTCGGCGCCGGGGCGGCGCAACGCCGCGCGTTCGAGGAGGCCGGCGAGCGTCACGAGATCAGGAGGACCTTCCCCTTGTTCTTCCGATCGAGCACGTACTGGACGGCCGCGCGCGCGTTCGAGAGCGGGAAGCTCCGGTCGATCACGGGCCCGAGCACGCCCTGCGCGACGCGGTCGAGGATCGTACGGAGCTCCCCGATCGAGCCGAGGTTCGTGCCGACGATCCGGAGGTTCTTTCCGTAGACGTGGCGGAGGTCGAGGCGGCCCCAGTGGGTGTCGTGCGAGCCGAGCGTGATGAGCGTGCCGAGGCGGGTCAGCGTGTAGACGGACTTCTCGAGCGTGTCGCCGCCGATGTGCTCGACGACGACGTCCACGCCGCGCTTCCCGGTCCAGCGCTTCGTCTCCTCGACGAAGTCCTCCGTGCGATAGTTCACCACACGCTCGGCGCCGAGTGCCTTCGCGAACTCGATCTTGTCGTCGGAGCCGACCGTCGTGATGACGCGCGCGCCGATGAGCCGCGCGATCTGGATGGCGGCGCTGCCGACGCCGCTGCCCGCGGCCTGGACGAGCACCGTCTGGCCGGGTCTGAGCCCGGCCTTCGCCACGAGCGCGTGCCACGACGTGAGGAACGCGAGCGGCAGCGCCGCGCCGACCTCGAAGCCGATCGCGTCCGGCAGCGGCAGGACGTTCTCGGCCGGCGCCTTCACGAGCTCGGCGTAGCCGCCGTCCCTGTGGGCGCCGAGGTAGCCGTAGCGCACGCACACCGTCCGCTCGCCGCGCAGACAGTACTCGCAGATCCCGCACGCGAAGCCCGGGAAGATGACGACGCGCGCGCCCGGCGCGAGCCCCTTCACCGCCGGGCCGGTCGCCTCGACGGTGCCCGTCACCTCGCAGCCGTTGACGTGGGGCAGGCCCTCGGGCGGCGGGAAGCGGCCGTCGAGGAGCAGCATGTCCACCTGGTTGAGCGCGCACGCGCGCACCCGCACGACGACGTCGCCCGCCGCGGGCATCGGGTCGGGATAGTCGCCGTAGAGGATCCTGTCCGCGCCGCCGTGCTCCTTGAAGTAGGCCGCCCTCAAAACGGCACCTCCGTGCGATCGTCCCTCACGCGCTTGGCCTTGTGGTCGAAGCGCGGGAGCGAGCCCGGCTCGACGATCTCGACCGTCACGCGGATGCCGAGCCCGGTCCGGAGGTCCGCGCCGAGCCGCGCGCGGAGGCCGTCGCGCTCGCGGAGCGAGAGGGACGGCGACGGGTCGATGCGGATCAGGATGTCGTCGAGCCCCTCGTGGCGCCGGAAGACGACCTGGAACTCGTCGACGCCGGCGTGCGGCCGCACGAGCTCTTCCACGCGACGCGGGTAGACGATCACGCCGCGGATCTTCTTCATGTCGTCGATGCGCGCGAGCACGCCGCCCTCGAAGGCGGCGAGCGTCCGGCCGCACGGGCACTTCCGGTCGGCGACCTGCACCATGTCGCGGGTGCGGTAGCGGATGAGCGGCATCGCCTTCCGGTAGAGGCTCGTCAGGACCAGCTCGCCCCGGCCGCCGGGGCCCACCGGCCGGTCGCTCCCGTCGAGGACCTCGGGATAGCAGTAATCCTCGTGCACGTGGGTGAGCCCTGAGCGCGCGTCGCACTCGAAGCCCCACGCGGCGATCTCGGTGAGGCCGGGCAGGTCGTACGCCTTGGCGCCGAACGCCGCCTCGATCTTCGCCTTCGTCGCCGGGATCGACGCGCCGGGCTCGCCCGTGTGCCAGGTGATCCGGACCTTGGTCTGCTTGGCGAGGTCGATGCCCTTCTGCGCGGCGGCCTCGGCGAGGAAGAGCGCATACGAGGGCGTGCAGCCGAGGACCGTGACCGGGTAGGCGAGGAGCGCGTCGAGGCGCTGGTCGGTCGTGAGGCCGCCGACGGGGAACACGAGACAGCCGAGGTCCTGCGCAGCGTAGAAGCCCGACCAGTACCCGATCCACGGCCCGTACGAGAACGCCGCTATGACCACGTCGGACCGACGCACGCCGAAGGCGTAGAGCGAGCGCGCGTACGAGTGATAGAAGCCGTGCCAGTCGTCCTTCGTGTCGAGGAACGCGAGCGGGCGTCCCGTGGTCGCGGACGTCATGTGGACGCGCAGGATCTCGTCGAACGGCACCGCGAGGACGTCGCCCCACGGTGGCTTGGCCGCCTGGTTCTCCTTCAGCTCGTCCTTCGTGGTGAAGGGCAGCCGCGCGAGGTCGCCGAGCGTCCGCACGGTCGCGGGCTTGACCCCCGCCTCCTTGAACTTCCGCTTGTAGAAGGGGCTGTGCGCGGCGGCGTGGACCACCTGCGCACGCAGCCGCTGCGCCTGGAGACGCGTCATCTCGGCGCGCGACGCCCGCTCCAGCCGCGGCTCGAGGTAGCGGGAGGCCATGGCGAGCCCGGTCAGGCGGACTTCAGGAGGTCGCTCATCTTGCCGAAGAACTGGTCGGCCATCATCTTGGAGACGCCGCCCAGCATCCGCTGGCCGACGCCGGCGATGAGGCCACCCACCTGAACGTCCGCGCCGTAGCTCACGCGCGTGCCGCCGTCGATGTCGGTCAGCGTGATGAGCGTGTCGGCTTTCACGAAGCCGGGGCCGCCGCTGCCCTCGGCCATGAGCCGGTAAGACTCGTGGGACTTCTTGTCGGTGATCTTCACCCGGCCCTCGAACGTCCCCTTCACCGCGGCGACGCCGATCTTCAGCGTCGCTTTGAACTCGTCGTGGCCGAGCGCCTCGAGCTTCTCGCAGCCGGGAATGGCCTTCTTGAGCGTGGCGGGGTTCAGGAACGCGTCCCAGACTTTCTTGCGCGGCACCGGGACGTCGTAGGAGCCTTCGAGCTTCATCCGGGTCCCTCCTCGGGGGCCCTAGTCTACAGCAACTCGCGGATCGCGGCGCCCATGCGCGCGAGCCCCTCGCCGATGAGCGCGTCGCTCGTCGCGTAGGAGAGCCGCACGTGCGCGTCCGAGCCGAAGTCCACGCCCGGCACGACGGCGACGCGCGCCTGCTCCAGGAGGAACGCGGTGACGTCCACCGAGCTGCGGAGCGGCGCGGCGGCGCCCTTCACCCTCCGGCCGAACAGCCCCGCGACGTTGGCGAAGGCGTAGAACGCGCCCTTCGGCATGACGCACGAGACGCCGGGCAG
Source organism: Candidatus Methylomirabilota bacterium (assembly GCA_035260325.1). Taxonomy (NCBI): domain Bacteria; phylum Methylomirabilota (SeqCode); species Candidatus Methylomirabilota bacterium. The sequence continues at coordinate 3,335 of DATFVL010000022.1, forward strand.
CGCGTTGAGGCCCGTGACGATGAGCCGGCGCCGCCGGTCGAACTCGCCCGCCATCTTGGCGACGTCATCCTGAGGTCCCGACAGCGCCTCGACCGCTGCCCACTGCGCGATCGAGGACGGGTTCGACGTCACCTGGCTCTGCGCGTCCGTCATCGCGCGGATCAGCTCGCGCGGCCCCGCGGCGTAGCCGATGCGCCAGCCGGTCATCGCGTATGCCTTGGAGCACGTGTTGACGACGAGCGTGCGCGCCTTGACCGCGGGGCCGAACGAGGCGATGGACACGTGGCGCCCCTCGAAGGTGAGCGCCTCGTAGCACTCGTCGGAGACGACGAAGAGCCGCTTCTCGACGACGAGCCGCGCGACGGCCTCGAGGGCCGCCGCGGAGAAGACGGCGCCCGTCGGATTGTTCGGGCTGTTCACGACGATCAGCTTCGTCCGCGGCGTGACGGCGGCGCGCAGCCGCTCCGGGTCGAGGTCGAAGCCGGTCGCCTCGCGTGTCTCGACGGCCACCGGGACCGCGCCGACGAGGCGCGCCTGCTCGGGGTACGAGACCCAGTAGGGGCTCGGCACCAGGACCTCGTCGCCCGGATCGAGGAGCGCGACCGCCAGGTTGAAGAGCGCGTGCTTCGCGCCGCACGACACGAGCACCTCGTCCGGCTGGTAATCGAGGCCGTTGTCGCGCTTGAACTTCTGGCAGACCGCCGCGCGCAGCTCCGGGATCCCCGCGACCTCCGTGTACTTCGTCTGCCCGCGGCGCATCGCCTGGACCGCCGCCTCCTTGACGCGCTCGGGCGTGTCGAAGTCTGGCTCCCCCGCCCCGAACGAGATGACGTCGACGCCCTGCGCCCGGAGCGCCTTCGCCGTGGCCTGCACGGCGAGCGTCGACGACGGGGCAAGGGTCTTCAAGCGAGCGGCCAGCACGGTCGCGCTCCTTCGGCGGCGGGCCGCCGGGTTACTTTGGGGGGAACTTCTCCGCCAGCCGCTTCTCGACGATCGCCGGCACGAGGCCCGCGACCGACGTGCCGAAGCCGGCGACTTCCTTGATGAGGCGCGAGGAGATGTACGTGTACTTCTCGTGCGGCATGAGGAACACCGTCTCGACGGTCGAGCGGAGCTTGCGGTTCATCAGCGCCATCTGGAACTCGTACTCGAAGTCCGACACCGCCCGGATGCCGCGGACGATGCAGTCGGCCCGCTCGCGCGCGACCAGATCGATGAGCAGCCCGTCGAACGCGACGATGCGGAAGTTCGAGTGGAGCGCCGCGGTCGCCTCGTCGACCATCTCGAGGCGCTCCTTCACCGAGAAGAGGGGCTCCTTCGAGGGGTTGGCGACCACGGCGACGATCAGCTCGTCGAAGATCTGCAGGCTGCGCTGGATGACGTCCACGTGGCCGTTGTGCACGGGATCGAACATGCCCGGATAGACCGCACGCTTCGCCACGCGCCCAGGCTACCCTTCGGCCCGAAAGAAAGTCAAGGTTGTCTCCCCGAAACGGCGCGTCCGGAACGCCGCGAGGACGCCGTACGCGGGCGCCGGCGGCCGCTTCGTGAAGTGCTGGGCGACGACGACCGCCGCGGGCGCCGTCACGGCGCCGTCGCCCAGCGCGGCGAGCGTGGCGGCGCCCAGGTCACCGTCGTACGGCGGGTCGAGGAACACCACGTCGTAGCGCTCCCCCGCCGCGGCGAGGCGGCCGAGGGCGCGGCCCACCTCCGCGCGGACGACGCGCGCGCGGCTCCCGACGCCGAGCGCCCGCACGTTGGCCGCGAGCGCCGCGACGGCGCGCGCGTCGCGCTCGACGAAGGTCGCGTGGGCGGCGCCGCGTGAGAGCGCCTCGAGGCCCACGCCCCCCGCGCCGGCGAAGAGGTCGAGGGCGCGCGCGCCGGGCAGCCACGGGGCGAGGGCGTCCATGAGCGCGACGCGCACCTGGTCGGCCGTCGGCCGCGTCACCGCTCCGCGCGGCGCCGCGAGCCGCCGGCCCTTGAACTCGCCGGCGATCACACGCATTTATTGAACAGGGCACGGGCTCCCGGGCTCTCGCCACGCCCGTGCCCCGCCGCAAATACCGGCGGCGTCCGATCGTCCGCTCGACGTGAGCCGAGTCATCCGGCGCTCGCGAGCGCGAGCTTGCCGCGCCAGCGCGCGAGGAGGACGGCGCGCAGCGCGCGGTGCGCCGGGTCGCGGAGCTCCGGGTCCGCCGCGACGATCGCCTGCGCCTCCTGACGCGCCTCCTCGAGAATCGCCGCGTCGCGGAGGAGATCCGCCGTGCGGAACTCCGGGAGCCCCGACTGGCGCGTGCCGAAGAACTCGCCGGGGCCGCGCAGCTCCAGGTCCGCCTCGGCGATCTTGAAGCCGTCGCCGGTCGCGACCATCGCGCCGATCCGCCGGCGGGCCTCCTCGCCGAGTCGCCCGCTCGTCAGGAGGATGCAGTGGGACTTCCACGGTCCCCGGCCGACGCGGCCGCGGAGCTGGTGGAGCTGTGAGAGGCCGAAGCGCTCGGCGTGCTCGACGAGCATGACCGACGCGTTCGGCACGTCGATGCCGACCTCGATCACGGTCGTCGAGGCCAGGACGTGGATCTCGCCCGCCTTGAACCGGCGCATGATCCGGTCCTTCTCCTCGAAGCCGAGCCGGCCGTGCAAGAGCCCGATGGTGAGGTCCGGGAAGACGTCCTCCGCGAGGCGCCGCGCCATCTCGGTCGCCGCCTTGAGGTCGAGCGCCTCCGACTCTTCGACGAGCGGGTAGACGACGTAGGCCTGCCGGCCCTCCGCGATCTGGTCGCGCAGGAACTTGTAGATCTCGCGGCGCTTGCCCTCCGTGCGCTCGTGCGTCGCGACGGGTCGGCGCCCGGGCGGGAGCTCGTCGAGCACCGAGACGTCGAGGTCGCCGTAGAGGGTGAGGGCGAGCGTGCGCGGGATCGGCGTGGCGGTCATCACGAGCAGGTCCGGATGCTCGCCCTTCTCGCGGAGCCGCGCGCGCTGCGCGACGCCGAAGCGGTGCTGCTCGTCCACGACCGCGAGCCCGAGGCGCCGGAACTCCACGCCCTCCTGGACGAGGGCGTGGGTGCCGACGGCGACGGGCAGCCCGCCGGCGGCCAGCGCGGCGCGCCGAGCCGAGCGCTCGCGCGGCGCGAGCGACGAGGTCAGGAGGCTCACGCCGACGCCGAACGGCTCGAGGAGCTGTCGCAACGTCATGAAGTGCTGCTCGGCGAGGATCTCGGTCGGCGCCATCACCGCCGCCTGGTAGCCGGCCTCCACCGCGGTGAGCACCGCGAGGGCCGCGACCACCGTCTTCCCGGAGCCGACGTCCCCCTGCAGGAGGCGATGCATCGGATGGGGCGCGGCCATGTCGCGCCGGATCTCCTCCCACACGCGCTCCTGCGCTGCCGTGAGCGAATACGGCAGCGAGGCGCGGATCCGGCGGACCAGGTCGCCGCGCGGGCTCATCGCGATGCCGCGCGCCCGCGTCGTCCGCGACCGGAGGATCGCGAGGCCCAGCTGGAGCAGCAGGAAGTCGTCGAAGGCGAGGCGGCGGCGCGCCACGGTGAGCGCGGCGTCCGCCTCGGGAAAGTGCGCGTCGCGGAGCGCCTGGGCGAGGGGCGCGAGCCGGCGCCTCGCGCGCAGCGCGGCGGGCAGCACCTCGGGGACCTCGCGCGCGAACCCATCGACGACGCGCCACATGAGCGAGCGCAGGGCGCGCTGCGGGAGCCCCTCGGTCGTCGAGTAGACCGGCACGAGCCGGCCCGTGTGGAGGCGGTCGTCCTCACCGCTCTCGACCACCTCCCAGTCGGGCTGCTGGAGCCCGAGCGCCCCCTTGTAGCGGGTGACCTTGCCGTGGAGCACGAGCTTCTGGCCGCGCTCGAAGACGCGCGCGAGGTAGCCCGCGTTGAACCAGCTCGCCGTCGCGTAGCCGCTCGCGTCGCGCAGGAGGACGCTGAACGGGACGCGCGAGCGGCCGGGCGGCGGCGGGCTGACGCCGACGATCGTTCCCGCGCACGTCGCCGCCTGGCCCGGCTCGAGGGTGCGGAAGGGCGTCAGGCGCGTGCGGTCCTCGTGTCGCATGGGCAGGAAGAAGAGCGCGTCCTCGACGGTCCGGAGCCCCTTGCGCTCGAGCTGCTGCGCGCGCCGCGGGCCCACGCCCTTGAGGAACTGGAGCGGCGTGCCGGGGCCCGGCGGCGCGGGCGTTTGCTTCACACGGACCCCTGTGCTATACAGTGCGCTCGTCTCGGCCGACGCGGGTCGAATCCAAAGGAGCGGCGATGGCGCAGCGGTGCGACGTGTGCGGGAAGGGTCCCTCCGTGGGTCATACGATCAGCCACGCCCACAAGCTCACGAAGCGGCGCTGGCTCCCGAACCTCGTCTCGATGCGGGCCCTCGTCGCCGGCCGCGTCCGGCGCGTCCGCGTGTGCACCCGCTGCCTGAAGGCGGGCAAGGTCACCAAGGTCATTTAAGCACGGGACGCACAAACGGGAGGGGGACGTGCCCCCTCCCGATTGGCACCTGGTGGGAGGCCGCCACCCCCCACCGTGGACGACACACAGCCTTACTTCTTCTTCTTTTTCTTCGTGGCCTTCTTCTTCATGAGACGTCTCACCTCCTCTCGTCGGGAGATTCACGGCCGTACCGTCCGCCTCGCTACTTCTTCTTTTTCTTCTTGGTCGCCTTCTTCTTCATGGACGGATTCACCTCCCTCCTGGGAACTCAGTAACCCATCGCCTCGCGGCGCAGGTGCTCGGCCTGGTCGCGGCCGCGTCGCTCGTCGTGGAACAGATCCGCGTAGAGCTGCGGCAGGCACACGACCTTGAGCCCGCCCTTCTCCAGCGCGCCGTAGAACACCCCCGGGTCGTAGGGCGCGAGCAGGTGCAGGGTGCCGTCGGCCTCCGCCGACGCGCGGAGCCCGAGCGCCTTCGCGACCGGCGCGGGATCGCCCTCGAGGTAGCAGTGGACGACGGGCACCCGGAGGTTCGGCGCGACCAGCAACACGCCGGCGTTGAGGGTGAACGCGTACCGGCGCCCCTCGGCGGTCGCGACGCGCGCGAGCTCGGCCATGAACCGGCGCGTGACGCGCTCCGGGGCCACGTACGACGCGAGCTCGTTCGCACGGTAGGTGTACGCGCCGGCCCACGCTTCGAGCAGGTCGGCGGGCTTTCCGAGGCGGATCCGCTGGTCCGCATCGCGCTCGACCCAGGCGAGGTCCGCGAGCCGCTTCACGACGTTGTGGGCGTGGCCGAGGCTCACCGCCGCCGCGCGGGCCAGCTCATCGAGCCGCCAGCCGCGCGCCGGCTCGACGAGGAGCACGCGCACGACGCGCGTCGCGCGAGGAGCGAAGAGCGAGCGGAGCGGCCGCGTCGAGGGCCGGACGTTGCGCTTCCCCTCCTTCTCGATGTGGACGTTCTCGAAGGCGAGATAGCAGTTGCCCGAGAGGTCCACGAACCCGAGGTTGTTGGACTTGAGGATCTGCGCGCTCTGCGGGCCGATGTAGACCGCGGCCGCGACCGGGTAGGCGCCCGGAACCGCTCGGCGGAGCTCGGCCAGCCGGGTGACCGCAGCGCGGATCTGCCGGGGCTGGCCCAGCGAGCTCAGCTCAACGACCAAGACGTGCTCCTGCTCGCCGAGACGGAATTTGATCGTCAAATCGGCGGGGTGCCCCGCGATCCTCGCGGCGGCGCTCTCCTCCCAGGCCTTCGCCTTCGGCAGAAGCTCTCGAAGCCGCTGCGCTACCTGTCGCCGAATCTCTGAGGATTGCAGCATGTTTCGCTGGCTCCGCACCTTTCAGCATCCGCTGAAACCATAAGGACTAATGAAAGTCGCTGTCAAGCGAAAACTTACGCGACAGACCTCGAAGAGTTGCTTCGGCGGGCGCTGACAGCTCGCTGGTCAGCCGCGCGCGAGCGCTTCGAGGCTCCGGCGGAAGCGACCGTGACGATCGAGCCGGCGCGCGTACGCGAGCTCGCTCGCGCCGCCCTTCGCGCGCATGACCACGACGAGCGCCCGCTTGTCGGACGCGGGCCAGCGCGCGAGGTCTGGAACGAGCGCCGCGACCAGCGAGAGGCGCGCGAACGCGCGCCGCTCCTCCCGCGGCCATGCCCGCGCGCTCCCGACGCCGAGTGCGCGACCCACGCGCGCCGCCGACTCCCGCACGGCGGCGACGCGGTCGCCGCCGAACTCGTGCGCGACGAAGCGCGCGACGAGACCCGCCACGTCGGTCGCACGCAGGCGGCCCTCGGGCGCGGGATTCCCGCCCGGCAGCGTGAGGCACACTTCGTCGCGCGCGAGCCGCCTGAGCACGGAGATCGGCGAGCGATACGACGGGTCGGCGGCGAGCCTCGCCTCTTCGCCCTCGAGCACGCGGCGGACCGCCGGGTCGCGCGGCCGGAAGCCGAGGCGGTGATAAAAGTAGAACGAGCCCGAGCGGAGCGCTTCCGTGCTCTCGTGCCCGAGCTGGTAGCGGTCCACGACGATCGTCCGCATCCCGAAGATCCGGCGGTACGCCCGCAGCAGCTCGGTCGCCAGGAACGCCGACTCGCCCTGACGGAACGAGGCGAAGATGTTGATGGCGAAGTCGAGCGTGCCGAAGAGCTCCCAGCCGCCGCCGTACGAGACCGGGACGCCGTTCTTCAACCCGAGGAACGCGTAGTAGGCCTCGAGCGGGAGGCGGAAGCCCGGGGCGATCCCGAAGAACGCGAGGCGCAGGCCGCGGCCGGCGTCCACGACCAGGACGTCGTCAGGGTTCGGGTACGCGAACGCGTGGAGCTCGCGCTGGCGCGTGGCCATCGCGACGCGGGCGGCGTCGATGAGCGTCTCGGCGAGGGCCCGCGGCGCGCGCCGGAGCGCGGGCAACGGTCCCGCGAGCGCCCGCCCGGGCGGTGCAGCAGGGCGCCGCAGGCCGTCCTCGTGGAAGAAGACGCGCGCCGGCTCGAGCTTCGCGAGGGTGCGCGACGCGCCGGGGCCGCGCGGGCTCCAGAAGACCGGGAGCATCAGGTTCTCCCAGAGCCAGTCGCGCGCCTCCTCCGGGAGGCCCGTGCGCTCGAAGAGCTCGAGCACGAGCTCGAGGTCCGTCAGCCGCCGCCCGCCCTTCGCGACGCGGAGCCACCGGCGCCAGCCCATGCCGCCCTCGCTGAACGCGTCCCCCTCGGCCGCGCTCGCGAGGAGCGAGAGCGTCTCGTCGAGCCTGTCGACCTCCTCGAAGCGGTCCCACGCGATGTCCGCCTCGCGCGGAAAGCGCCGCGCGAGCCAGCGGGCCAGCGGCAGGCCGAAGGGGTAATCGAGCGTCGCGCCCGCGATGCCCGAGTCGTGGAGCCGCCGGCGTGACGCGGCGCCGAGCCGCGTCACGCGCGCGGGGAACGCCGCGAGCGCCCGGTCCACGCGCGCGAGGACCTCGGCGTCGTCGGGGTACGCCTGGAGGAAGCAGAGCGCCTCGTGCAGGCGGAGGAGCGCCGCGTGCGACCCCACGCGCGCCGTCTCGAGGCCGTCGAGGAGCTCGAGCTTCGCCTTCCGGGCGTCGGGCGTGTACCGCGAGGCGACCGACGTCAGGCCGTCCGCGAGGGCGCGGCCGCCGGTCATCTAGAGGTCTGAGCCTTCGATGCGCTCCATCGTCTCGTCGTCGAGGCCGAAGTAATGGCCGACCTCGTGGGCGACGGTGTCGCGGATCAGCTCGGCCATCTCCCGCTGGTCCGCGCAGTCCTCCTCGATCGGCTCCTGGTAGATCGTCACCGTGTCGGGGAGGACGTTGCCGTAGCTCGAATCGCGGTGGGTGAGGTCCACACCCCGGTAGAGGCCGTAGAGCGTGTCGGGGGGCTCGATGCCGAGCTCGGCGAGCGTCGCCTCGTCGGGCCGGTCCTCGACGACGACGGCGATGTTGGCGAGCTTGTCCTTGAACTTCCCGGGCAGGCGGCGGAGCGCGCGCTCGACCAGCGCCTCGAACTGCCGCCGCGTCATCGTCTAGAGCCCGCGGACGCGCTCGACGTTGATGACGTCCTTGACCTCCCGGATCGCGCCGATGATGTCCTGGAGCTGGTTGAGGTCGGCGACCTCGACGACGAAGTGGTTGATGCCGCGGCGGTCGTCGGTCACCGTCACCTCGGCCTTCGTGATATTGCCGTCGCGCGCCGAAATCGCTCCCGTGATCTCGGAGAGGAGCCCCGGCCGGTCGCGGCCGATGTACACGGCGATGCGGACCGGCCGCTTGCCGGGCTCGTCCACGTCCCACTCGACGTTGATGATCCGCTCCCGGTCGAGGACGCTCTTGGCCACGGTCAGGCAGTCGCGCGCGTGCACCGTGAGCCCCCGACCGCGCGTGATGAAGCCGACGATCGGGTCTCCCGGGAGCGGGTTACAGCACCGGGCGAACCGGACCAGGAGGTCGTCCACCCCGCGGATCCTCACCCCCTGCTCCGTCTTCGCGCGCGCGGCCGCGGACGGTCGCGGCTTCTCGGGCGCCTCCAGGAGGGCGTTGGGCGCCAGCTTGTTGAGGAGCTGGTGGACCGAGCTCTTCCCGTAGCCGATCGCGGCGAGCAGGTCGTCCGCGCCCGGGAAGCCGAGGTCGGCCGCGGCCTTCTTCATCTCCTCGCCGCTGAGGAGCGCCGCGGGGTTCAGGTGGTACTTCCGCGCCTCGCGCTCGAAGAGCTCGCGCCCAAGCTCGATCGAGCGCGACCGCTCCTCGACCTTGAGCCATTGGTTGATCTTCGACCGCGCGCGTGTGGACTTGACGATCTTCAGCCAGTCGCGGCTCGGGTGCTGGCTCGGCGACGTGACGATCTCGACGATGTCGCCCTGGCGGAGCGTGTAGCGGAGGGGCACGAGCTTGCCGTTGACCTTCGCGCCGACGCAGTGCTCGCCGACCTTCGTGTGCACGGCGTAGGCGAAGTCGATGGGCGTCGCGCCCTCGGGCAGCGCCTTGACGTCGCCCTTCGGCGTGAACACGTAGACCTCGTCCGGGAAGAGGTCCACGCGCACCGTGTCCATGAACTCCTGCGGGTCCTTCATGTCCTGCTGCGTCTCGATCAGCTGGCGGAGCCACAGGAGCGACTCGTCGAGCTTGTCCTTGCCCGACTTCTTCTCCTTGTAGAGCCAGTGCGCCGCGATGCCTTCCTCCGCGATCCGGTGCATCTCCCGCGTGCGGATCTGGATCTCCACCGGGTCGCCCTTCGGCCCGATGACCGTCGTGTGGAGCGACTGGTACATGTTGACCTTCGGCATCGCGATGAAGTCCTTGAACCGGCCGGGGACGGGCTTCCAGAGCGAGTGGATGACGCCGAGCGCGCCGTAGCAGTCGCGAACGGACTGGGTGATGACCCGCACGGCCGTCAGATCGTAGATCTCGTCGAACTCGCGGCCCTGATCGTGCATCTTCTTCCAGATCGAGTAGAAGTGCTTCGGGCGCCCCCGGATCTGCGACTCGATGCCGACCTCGGTGAGCTTCCGCTCGAGGATCGTGATGACATGGTTGATGTCGGCCTCGCGCTCGAGCCGGCGCTTGGCAACGCGCTTCTGGAGGTCCACGTACGCCTCGGGCTGGAGCGCGCGGAGGGCGAGGTCCTCGAGCTCCGCCTTGACCTTCGCCATGCCGAGCCGGTGGGCGAGCGGCGCGTAGATGTCGAGGGTCTCCTGCGCGATCTTCCGCATCTTGTCCGCCGACAGGTAGTCGAGGGTCCGCATGTTGTGGAGGCGGTCGGCCAGCTTGATCATGAGCACGCGCAGGTCGCGCGCCATCGCGACGAGCATCTTGCGGAAGTTCTCCGCCTGGCGCTCCTCGCGCGAGGAGAAGGCGAGCTTGCCGATCTTGGTCACGCCGTCCACGAGCTCGGCGATCTCGCCGCCGAACTCGCGCTCGAGGTCCGCCTTGGTGGCCTTCGTGTCCTCGAGCACGTCGTGGAGGAGACCCGCGGTGACCGTCGTGACGTCCATCTTGAAGTTGACGAGGAGGCTGGCGACCTCGAGCGGGTGGGAGAGGTACGGCTCGCCGGAGGCGCGCTGCTGCCCCTTGTGCGACGCCGCCGAGAACTCGTACGCGCGGGCCAGCAGGTCGAGGTCCGCCCCCGGCTGGTACTTCGGAATCTCCTCGATCAGGGTCTTGAGTTGGGTCACGACTCGAAAACCTTTGATTAAACAAATAATTTTACACGTCCGGTGCTCTTTCGCTACCCTTTTTTCCGGCGCGCTGAAAGCCTACACTGACTTCGCGATTCGATAGAAGGGCTCCGACCGGCGGGGCGACACCACGAAAGAGGAGGAGACGCGAATGGACGAACGGGTGCTCGAGCTGGAGCGGCGGCTGCACCGTGTGGAGCGGCGGAACCGGAGGCTCGTGTGGGGCGGCCTGGTCGTGCTCGCCGGATTCGTGGTCTTCTCGGGCGCCCGGCCCGCGACGACCCAGGACCTGTCGGGCACGGTGCGGGCGCCCCTCCGCGTCGTGGACGGGAGCGGCGACCCGCTGCTGGAGGTCGCGAGCGACCAGAACGGCGCGTACCTGCGCCTCTTCAACCCGCAGGGGCGTGCGGTCGCCAGGCTGTGGGCCGACGCGGCCGGGGGCAACTTCTACCTCTACGACAAGGCCGGCAAGATCGTGGGCGCCTTCTTCACGCGCGACGACGGCGCGGGCGGCGAGGTCCAGGTGCGCAACGGCGAGGGCAAGGTCGTCGGGGCGATGTTCTCGCGCGACGACCTGTCCGGCGGCGAGCTCAAGATCCTGAACAGCGACGGCAAGAGCATCGCCGCGCTCTTCGCGCGCAAGGACGGCGTCGGCGGCGAGCTCCAGGTCAACAACCGCGAGGGCAAGAGCGTCGGGGCGATGTTCGCGGGTCCCGACAACGGCAACCTCGCGATCTACGACAAGAACGGCAAGGAGATCTACGGGCGGCCCTGAGGGCCGCGGGCCGGGTCAGGCCTTCGCGACCGCCTTCTTGCCGCGCCGCAGGCGGCCCTCGACGTACTGCGTCCAGTCCACGACGATCGCGGCCGCGATATAGGTGGTCGAGTACGTCCCGGTGATGACGCCGACGAAGAGGACGAAGGCGAAATCCTCGAGGGTCTTGCCGCCGAAAAAGAGCAGCACCGCCGCCGAGAAGAACGTGGTGAGCGACGTCAGGACGGTCCGCGAGAGCGTCTGGTTGACCGCGTCGTTCATCTGCTGGGCGAACGTGCGCCCCTTGGGGACGAACTTGCCCCGGTTCTCGCGCAGCCGGTCGTAGGCGACGATGGTGTCGTTCACCGAGTAGCCGATGATCGTGAGGAGCGCGGCGAGCACGGGCAGCGAGAACTCGCGGTTCGAGAGGGAGAGGGCGCCGAGGCAGACCAGCACGTCGTGGATGACGGCGATGACCGCCGCCACCCCGCCCCTCAGGTCGAACCGCAGCGCGATGTAGATCGCGATCCACACGAGGCCGGCGATCACGAGGTAGACGGCCTGCAGCTGGAGGTCGCGGCCCACCTGCGGCCCGACGAACTCGACCCGCCGGATCTCGAACTTCCCGAGCGCCGGGTCGCTTTCGAGCGCGCCCCGCACGCGCCGCGCGACCTCCTCGGACGGCACGGCGACGAGCGGCAGCCGGATGACGAACTCATGCGCGTCCCCGAACTGCTGGATGACCGACTCACCGAGCTGGATCGTCCCGAGGCTCGCGCGGATCTGGGCCACCGCGGGCGTCCCGTCGAAGCGCGCCTGCAGGAGCGTCCCGCCGGTGAAGTCGAGGTCGTAGCGGAGCCCGCCCCGGGCCGCGAGCGAGACAAGGCTCAGGAGCGTGAACGCGATCGAGACGTAGTACGCCCACTTCCGCTTGCCGATGAAGTCGTAATTGGGATTCTTGAACAGCTCGAGCATGTCAGATCGAGATCGCCTCGACCTTGTGCCGCTGCACGTAGACGAGGTCGAAGAGGAGGCGCGTGAAGAAGTAGGCGGTGAAGAGGCTCGCCAGGAGCCCGATGAACAGCGACACGCCGAAGCCCTTCACCGAGCTCGTCCCGAAGCTCAGGAGGATGAGCGCGGTCCCCATGACGGTCAGGTGCGTGTCGATGATCGTGCGGAGCGCGCGGCGGAAGCCGGCCTCGATCGCCGAGCGCGGCGTCTTCCCGAGCCGCAGCTCCTCGCGGATGCGCTCGAAGATGAGGATGTTCGTGTCCACCGCCATGCCGACCGTGAGCGCGATGCCGGCGAGGCCCGGCAGGGTGAGCGTCGCGCGGATCGCGGCCATCGCCGCGAAGAGGATCAGGAGGTTGAGCCCGAGCGCGACGTCGGCGATGAGCCCGGAGAGCCGGTAGTACAGCAGCATGAACACGAAGACGACCGCGGCCGACGCCGTGATCGCGAACAGGCCCTGGCGGATCGAGTCGGCGCCGAGCGAGGGGCCGACCGTGCGCTCCTCGAGGATCGTGACCGGGGCCGGGAGGGCGCCCGCGCGCAGGACGATCGCGAGGTCGCGCGCCTCGTCGGCCGTGAACTGGCCCGTGATCACCGCGCGGCCGCCCGGGATGCGCTCGTTGATGCGCGGCGCCGAATAGACGTTCCCGTCGAGGATGATCGCCAGATGCCGGCCGACGCTCTGCTCGGTCACCTCGCCGAAGATCCGCGTGCCCGTCGCGGTGAACTCGATCGCGACCTGCCAGTTCCCCGGCGAGTTCGGGTCGGCCGCCACCGTCGCGCTCGTGAGCTCGGCGCCCGTGAGCAGGGCCCGCTTCTGGACGACGTAGGGGATCTTCCGCTCGGTCTTCGTCTCCTTGTCCACCCGCCGGCCGTACAGCACCTCGTCGCCCTCCGGCACGTTGCCCTTGAGCGCCTCCTCGACGGACGCGCGCTCGTCGAGCAGCTTGAACTCGAGCAGCGCCGTCTTGCCGATGAGCTCCTTCGCCCGCGCGGGGTCCTGGATGCCGGGAAGCTGGATGAGGATGCGGTCGCTCCCCTGGCGCGTGATCGTGGGCTCGGCGACGCCGAACTGGTCCACCCGGTTACGGATGGTCTCGAGGCCCTGGCGAACCGCGTCGTCACGGAGCCGGTCCGCCTCCTTCTCGTTCATCACGAGCTTGAGGCGCCCGGCGGCCGCGTCCTCGTCGCGTCGCTCGAAGCGCTGGAGGTCGCCCACGACGGTCAGGAGGTCGTTCCAGGCCTGCGGCGACGCGAGTTCGACCACGATCGTCGCGCCGCCCTCGCGCGCGACGCGCTTGACCGCGATGCCCTTCCGCTCGAGCTGCGATTTGAGATCCTCGGCCGCGCGGTCGGTCTGGCTCGCGACGTGCTTGTCCGCCTCGACGCCCAGCACGAGGTGGATCCCGCCCTGGAGATCGAGGCCGAGGTTGATCGTCTTCTGCGGCGGGTAGAGGGACCAGGCGGAGCCCAGGAGCACGACGAGGACGACGATGCTGCGCGACCAGAGGTTCCTAGGCATTCTTCTCGCCCTGGCCCTCCACGATGCGCCCGATGGCGGCGCGGTCGAACTCGAGCTTCACTTGGTCGGTCACGCGCAGCACCACCTTCTGTTCCTCGAGGCCCGTGACCGTGCCGTAGAGCCCGCCCGTGGTGACCACGCGGTCACCCTTCTTGAGCGAGCCGAGCATGGCCTCGCGGTCCCGCTTCTGCCGCTGCTGGGGACGGATGAGCAGGAAATAGAAGATCGCGAAGATCGCCGCGAAGAACATGAGCTGCGTGAAGATCGCGCTGGAACCGCCAATATTCATCGACGCTCGCGCCCTCCGCTCGCATCACTCGGCCGGAGCATCCACGGATGATACTGCATAACGCGCGAAAAACCGAGTCTGGAATGCCCCGAACGCGCCCGCGACGATCGCCGCGCGCATCGCGCGCATCAGCGCGACGAAGAAGTGCACGTTGTGCAGCGACAGTAACCGGTACGCGAGCAGCTCTTCCGACACGAAGAGGTGCCGGAGGTAGGCCCGCGAGAACCGGCGGCACGTGTAGCACGGGCACTCGGCGTCGAGCGGTGCCGGGTCGCGCGTCCACCGCGCCTGCTTGAGCGTGACGGCGCCGTCCCAGGTGAAGCACTGGCCGTTCCGCGCGTTCCGTGTGGGGAGCACGCAATCGAACATATCCACGCCGCGGGCCACGGCCTCCACGAGATCCTCGGGCTTGCCGACGCCCATGAGGTACCGCGGCCGGTCGGCCGGCAGCAGCCCGGCGACGAGCGCGGTGAGGTCGTACATCGCGGGCTTCGGCTCGCCCACCGCCATGCCGCCGATCGCGTACCCGTCGAATCCGAGCGCCGTCGTCTCCAGCGCCGCGCGCCGCCGCAGCGCCTCGTGCGTGCCGCCCTGCACGATGCCGAACAGCGCCTGGCGCCCGCCGCCGCGGGCGGCGTGGACCGCCTTCGAGCGCGCCGCCCAGCGCAGCGTGAGGTCGAGCGAGCGCTCCGCGGCCTCGCGCGTCGCCGGGTACGCGAGGCACTCGTCGAGCGGATGGATGATGTCGGCCCCGAGCGCGTGCTGCGCCTCGATCGCGAGCTCCGGCGACAGAAAGTGCGTCGAGCCGTCCACGGGTGAGCGGAACTCCACGCCGGCCTCGGCGACCTTGCGGAGCTTCGCGAGGCTCCAGACCTGGAACCCGCCCGAGTCGGTGAGGATCGCGCCGTCCCACGCCATGAACCGGTGCAGGCCGCCGAGCTCGCGGATCGTCTCGTGGCCGGGGCGCAGCAGCAGGTGATACGTGTTCCCCAGCACGATCTGAGCGCCCGCCGCGTGGAGGTCGTCGGGCGCGAGGCTCCGCACCGTGGCGCGCGTGCCGACCGGCATGAACACGGGCGTGTCGACGGGGCCGTGGCCGGTCGTGAGGCGGCCCGCGCGCGCGGCGCCGTCGGTGGCGATGACCTCGAACGCCGTCACAGGATCAGCGTGGCGTCGCCGTAGGAGTAGAAGCGGTAGCCTGCGCGCACCGCGTGCGCGTAGGCTTTCAGCACGAGCTCGCGGCCGGCGAACGCGGCGACCAGGACGAGCAGCGACGAGCGCGGGAGATGGAAGTTCGTGAGCAGCGCGTCCACCGTGCGGAAGCCGTGGCCCGGCGTGATGTAGAGCCGTGCCTCGCCGTCGAGCGGACGGACGCGTCCGTCCGCCTCCGCCGCGCTCTCGAGCGCGCGCGTCGTCGTGGTCCCCACCGCGAGCACGCGGCGCCCTTCCGCACGCGCGCGGTTCACCGCGTCGGCGACCGACCCGGGGATCGAGACGCGCTCGGGCGGCAGCGCGTGATCCTCGATCCGGGCCGCCTTGATCGGCCGGAACGTGCCGGGCCCCACGTGCAGCGTGAGCTCGTGGATCTCGACGCCCCGCCCGCGCAGGCGCGCCAGGACGGCGGGCGTGAAGTGCAGGCCCGCCGTCGGCGCCGCCACGGACCCCGGCGGGCGCGCGTAGACCGTTTGATAGCGCTCGCGATCCTCCACGGTGGGCGTCGCGAACCGCGCGATGTAGGGCGGCAGCGGGGTGAGCCCGTGCTCGCGCAGCAGGTCCGCGATCGTCCCGTCGAGACGCTCGACACGCCGCGGGCCGTCGGCGGCGACGCCGACAACGCGCAGCCGCGCCCCCGGCTCGCCCGCGACCAGCAGCTCGGCGCCCACCCGACAACGACGCCCGGGGTGTACCAGCGCCGACCAGCGGCGCTCGTCCTCGGGCGCGAGGAACAGGAGCTCGACGTCGCGCCCGCCCGCATCCCGGGCGAGGATGCGCGCCGGAATCACCCGCGTGTTGTTGACGACGACGCAGTCACCGGCGCGCAGCAGCTCCGGCAGCTCGGTGAACACCCGGTCCTCGAACGCGCCGCGCGCGCGATCGATCACGAGGAGGCGCGAGGCGTCGCGCGAGGGCGCCGGCGCCTGGGCGATCAGCGCGGGCGGCAGGTCGTAATCGAAGCGCTCGAGGTCCACGACGAGCCAGTGTACAAGCGGGATTGAGTGGCCGCACCGGCGACCCCCATGGGTTGAGGTTGACAATACTTTAGGAGTTAGGTACACCTAACTCCGGCCCGAGTGGGGGGCCAGGGAGGTTCGGATGCGACGCGTCCTCGCGGCGCTCGTGATGCTCGGCGTGGCGGCGGCCGCGGCGGCCGCCCTCGCGGCGGACCCGCCGGAGATCGCGCTCACGATCGAGAAGAATCGCTTTCAGCCGGACGAGATCAAGGTGAAGGCCGGCGTCCCGTTCGTGCTCGTCGTCACCAACAAGGACGCAGCGCCCATCGAGTTCGAGTGCAAGGAGCTGCGAGTCGAGAAGGTCGTCCCGCCCGGAGCCACGGTGAAGGTCCGAATACGGGCGCTCAAGCCGGGCAGCTATCCGTTCGTCGACGATTTCCACCACGAGACGACCGGCCGGATCGTCGCCGAGTAAGTCGTGGGCGCCACGTTCGTCGTCACGCTGCGCGAGGCCTTCGAGGCGGCGCTCCTGCTCGGGATCGTCTACACCTATCTCGACAAGGTCGGCGCGCGGCACCACTTCCGCTACGTGACGATGGGCGGCGCGCTCGGCCTGGGCGCGAGCGTGGCGATGGGCGTCGCGATCGCCTTCGCCTCCGGCCTGCTGCTCGACCTGGGCCCGGACCTCGTGACCGTCGCGGTGATCTTCTTCGCCGTGGGCCTGCTCACGTGGCACGGCTGGTGGATGCAGCAGCACGCGCGTGCGGTCCGCGGCAGCGTGCAGCGCCGGATCGACGAGGCCGAGGCGACGCAGCGGCTGTGGGTCGTCGGTCTCATCGCGTTCACCGGCGTCTTCCGCGAGGGCGCCGAGACCGTGCTCTTCCTCTGGGGCCTCATGAGCCAGACGAACGTCGCCGGCTGGGGCGGCGTCAGCGGCGGCGTCCTCGGCATCGGCGCGGCCGGCGCGCTGGGCTGGGCGATCTTCCGCGGCGGCCGGCAGCTGAGCCTTCAGCGTTTCTTCACCGTGACCTCGCTGGTGCTCCTATTCGTGGCCGCGGGTCTCTTCAGCACCGGCATCGGCAAGCTCCAGGGCCTCGGCGTGCTCCCGGCGACCGACGCCCTCTGGGACACCTCCGGGCTCCTCAGCGATCGAGGCTTCGTGGGCGGGTTCCTCGGCGGCCTCGTCGGGTACCGCGCGCGGCCGTCGGCGTTCGAGGCGGGCGGCTAC
>DATFVL010000023.1 GCA_035260325.1 Candidatus Methylomirabilota bacterium
CGCGGAACGGCGCGAGCCGCACGACGTCGAGGATGTGGTCGAGCTTCGCGCGGGTCTCCGCCCGCGCGAGGCGGCGCACCTCGAGGCCGAACGCGACGTTCTGCGCCACCGTCATGTTGGGCCAGATGGCGTAGCTCTGGAAGATCATGGACATGTTCCGCTTCTCGGGTGGGAGCGACGACGCGGGGGAGGAGATCACCTCGCCGTCCATCTCGATCGTGCCCGCCGCCGGCGGGAGGAACCCGGCGATCATCCGGAGCGTCGTCGTCTTGCCGCAGCCCGACGGCCCGAGCAGCGAGACGAAGTCGCCGGACTCGATCGCCAGGCTGCAGTCATCCACCGCGGTGACGTCGCCGAAGCGGCACGAGACGTTCTTCAAGACGAGCTTGCTCACGCCGTCGTCCGCCTGAGCATGAAGTCGCGCCCGACGAGGCGGAAGCCCGCCAGCACCAGCGCGACCGTGCCGACGACGAGGATGAGCCCGATCGCTGACAGGTACTCGAAGTTGCCCTCGTCGCTCTTGTCGAACAGGAGCACCGACAGGACCTGGGTGCCGGTCGTGTAGAGGAAGATCGCCGAGGAGAGCTCGCGCGTCGCCGGGATGAAGACCACGATGAACGCGCCCGCGAGCCCGCGCTTCAGGAGCGGCCCGACGACGCGGCGCATCGCCATGAGCCGTCCGCCCCCGAGGATGCGCACGGCGTCCTCGAGCTCGGGGTTGATCGCGCGGAGGGCCGCCTCGCTGTTGGCGTAGGCGATCGGGAGGAAGCGCGTCGTGAAGGCGAGGATGAGGATCCAGGCCGTCCCGTAGAACGCGAGCGGCGGCGCCGTGTAGGCGGCGTAGAAGCCGATCGCCAGCACGATGCCCGGGATGACGAACGGCGCCATGGCGACGTACGAGAGGGCCCGGCCGAACGGCACCAGCCGGCGCTGGACGATGTAGGCGATCGCGAGCGCGAGCCCGAGCGCCAGCGCCGCGGCCACGCCGCCGTAGACGAACGTGTGGACCGTCGCGGCGCGCGTGATGGGCTGGCTGACCAGCACGAACTTGAGGTTCCCGAGCGTCAGGTTGTCGAGGGAGAACCCGCGGCCCCAGGCCTTCGCGAAGGCCGCCTGGAGCACGACCAGCATCGGCAGGAAGAAGGAGAGCGACGTCACGAAGAGGCAGTAGCCGAGCATCGCCCAGCGCCAGCCGCCGAGCCGGAGGAGCCGGCGCTCGCCGCCCTTGCCCGTGAGCGCCACGTAGCCCTTGCGCGCGATGATCCGCTGCTGGAGCCAGAAGAGGAGCGCCGTGATCCCGAGGAGCGGCATCGCGTAGGCGGCCGCCACCTGCACCCTGGGCGGGAACTCGAAGAACTCCCAGAGCGTCGTCGTCATCATCTGGAAGCGGCCGGGGAGCGCGATGAGGGCCGGCACCCCGAAGAGCGCGATCGCCTCGAGGAACGAGACGATGAACGCCGCCATGATCGCCGGCAGCGTCAGCGGCAGCGTGATCCGGAGCGTCGTTCGCAGGATGCCGGCGCCGAGCGTCGTGGCCGCGTCCTCCATCTCCGACGAGATGAGGTCGAGCGCCGAGCGGGTGAACACGAACACATAGGGGAAGGAGTAGGAGGCCATGACGAGCACGAGGCCCGTCTTCGTGTAGATGTTGAAGGGCCCGGCGTCAGCGCCGGTGAGCCCCTTGTAGAGCCGGTTCAGCCAGCCCGCGTTCGGCCCGGCCAGCAGGATCCACGCGACGGCGCCGAGGTAATTCGGCACGATGAACGTGCCCAGGATCGCGGCCCACACGAGACCCTTGCCGGGCATGTCCGTGCGCGAAACCGCCCACGCCATCGGCACGCCGAAGACCAGGCAGAGCGCCCCTACCGCGAGCCCGATGACGAGCGAGTTCAGGAGCGCCTCGACGTAGCGCCAGCGCCCATAGGCGGCGGCGTAGTTGGCGAGGGTGAACGCGCCCGCCTCGCTCTGGAAGCTCGACCAGACGAGCCGCGCCAGCGGATTGACGACGAGCAGGAGCAGCGCGCCGGCGAGGAGGATCCAGACGACCAGCGACCTGTCGAGGTGACGCCAGCGCACGCTCAGATTCCGAACGTCTCCCGGAACAGCTCCTTCACCTCGGGGATGCCCTTCTCGACCTCGTCGTAGCTCGGGCGGATCGTCTTGATCTCCGCGACGGACCTAGCGCCGGGCAGCGGCTTCACGTGCTTGTTCACCGAGTCCTCGCGGAGCTTCACCATGATCTCGTTGCACTCGCGGCCGAGCAGGTACTCCTCGAAGAGCTTCGCGGCGTTCGGCGCGGGAGCGTTCTTCAGAATGCTGGTCGGCGAGACCATCAGGATCGCGCCGTCCTCGGGGTAGACGAGGGCGAGCGGGTTGCCCTTGTCGCGGCTCTGGAGCGTCGTGGCAGACGGGCCGGCCGCGACCCAGCTCTCTTTGGCGTTGAGCATCGTGACGGTGTCGTTGATCGAGCGCCCGATGCGCGGCTTGTTCAGCTCGAGCTTCTTGAAGTAGTCCCAGCCGTAGAGCTTCCGCATCTGGACCACCCAGGTCCCCACGTAGCCGCTGAAGCTCGGGTGCCCGATGGACACGTGGTTCTTCCACTTCGGGTCGAGGAGGTCCGTCCACTTCTTCGGCGCGTCCTTCGGCTGGACGAGCGTCGTGTTGTAGGTGATCAGGACGAGGCCCGCCGCGGTGGCGACGTAGAGGCCGTCGGGATCGTTGAACCCTTTGAACGTGTCGATCAGCTCGGAGAGATTCTTCGGCCGGTACGGCTGCACCCAGCCGTCCTGCTTCATGCGCCCGTGATGGCTCACGTCCGTCGAGCTGAACACCGACGCGACGGCGAGGTTGGCCTTCATGTCCTGGGCGAGGCGCTGATAGGCCACCTGGGCCGTGGTGCGGATGTAGTTGCACTTGATCCCCGGATACTTCTTCTCGAACCCGCTGCACACCGCCGCCGCGGTCTCCGAGCCGTAGTGGGCGGTGTACCAGGTGAACTCCTTCTCCTTCTTCGCGGCGTCGTAGAGCTGCTGCTCGCCCTCGAAGGCGGCGACGGGGGCGGTCGAGGCCAGGAGCGAGAGCCCGAGCGTGATGGCGATCCGTTTGATGTCCATGATCAGAGAATGTTAGCCGCCGGGCGCCGTTTCGCAAGCCTGAATTCGGCGACGCTCGGGCCGGCGGCGCCCGGTCTGCTAGGATCATCGCGTGCTGGCGCTCGTCCTGGCCCTCGCGCTCCTGGCCCCGGGCGACCACGATCGCTCGCTCGCCGTCGGCGGCGCGACGCGCACCTATCTCCTCCACCTGCCGCCGCGCTTCGCCGAGCGCGGGCCCTTGGCCGTCGTGCTCGCCTTCCACGGCGGCGGCGGCACGGCGAAGAGCTTCAAGGACTACGCGGGGCTCGACGCCGTCGCGGACCGCGAGGGTTTCGTCGTCGTGTACCCGGACGGCACGAGCCAGCTTGGGCGGCGGCTCCTCACGTGGAACGCGGGCACCTGCTGCGGTTCCGCCCACGACCACGACGTGGACGACGTCGGGTTCGCGCGAGGGCTGCTCGACGCGCTGTCGCGCGAGCTGCCACTCGACCCGGCGCGCGTCTACGCGACGGGCCACTCGAACGGGGCGATGATGGCCTACCGGCTCGCGATCGACGCGCCGGAGCGGATCGCGGCCATCGCGCCCGTCGCCGGCATGATGGTGACCGACCGCTTTCCGCCCGCGCGCCCCGTGCCCGTGCTCCACGTGCACAGCGTGGACGATCCGCGCGCGCTCTACGCGGGCGGCGTCGGGCCGCCGTTCCCGTTCACAAACGCGCGCGTCACCCATCGCGCCGTCGAGCCGGAGCTCGCGCGCTGGGGCGCTCACGACGGCTGTCCGCCAACCCCGCAGGTGGCAGAGCGCCGCAGCGCTCCCGCGTCCGGCGGCGGTCCGGCCCACACCGCGACGCGCCTGGTCTGGGCGCCCTGCACGACCGGCGCGGAGGTTCAGCTCTGGAAGCTCACCGGCGCGGGCCACGCCTGGCCCGGCCACCCGTCGCGGCTGCCCGAGCGCCTGATGGGGCCCGACACGACCGTCATCGATGCGGCGGAAGAAGTGTGGCGCTTCTTCCAGCGGTGGCGGTTGCGATAAGCTGACGGCGCGCCATGCCTGCGCAATCCGCGACGCCCGATCCCGCCGCTGTGCTCGCGAGCGCTCGCCGCGACCTCGCGCGCCTGCCGCCGATCCTCGACGCCATCCTCGTCGACCTCGACGACGCGCTCTGGCGCGCGCGGCCGGCGCCGCGCGAGTGGTCGCCGGTCGAGATCGTGTGCCACCTGCGCGACGAAGAAGCGGAGGACTTCGGCGCGCGCCTGGGCGTGGTCCTGGCGCGCGGCGCCGTCTTCGCGGCGATCGACCCCGAGCGCTGGGCCGTCGAGCGCCGGTACCAGGAGCAGGAGCCGCGCGCGGCGCTGGCGGCGCTCCGGGAGCGGCGGGCGGCGACCCTCGCATTCCTCGCGTCCGTCGAGCCGCCGCGCCTGACCCATGCCGTCCCCCACGCGCGCACCGGCCAGCTCTCCGGCCTCGATCTCCTCGCGGCGTGGGTCACGCACGACCGGCTGCACGTGGCGCAGCTCGCCGCCACGCTCGCGCGGCTCGGCGCCGACCGCTGGGCGCCGCTCCGCGCCGAGTACGCGGGGCCGATCCCGTACGGGGAGGGAAAGACGTGCTAACGTGGTGACGACTCAGTCGGTGGAGGACAGCATGAAGACCCGGAAGGAGAAGCCGATCGCAAAGCCCATACCGTCCGACCAGCCGCAGAAGAGCGTGTTCGGCTGCATGGCTGGGACTGCCAGGATCGTGGGGGACGTCGTCTCTCCAGTCGTGCCCCCGGAGGCCTGGAATGCGGTCCGTCTGGCTATAGGGGCCGAGCGTCGCACGGCTGCTGGGCGGCGCCGCAGGGCCGGTCGGTAACGCACGCAGCGCGCATCCGCGCCGATCGCGCCGGGTCTCGCGGCTCAACGTCTCCATTCGGATACACCACCTGATGGTAGGATTTGAGCCATGAGCGAGGAGCCGCGCGAGAAGCCCTCCAACTTCATCCGCGACATGGTCGCGGCGGACACGGCGTCCGGCCGCTTCGGCGGCAAGGTCGTCACGCGCTTTC
The DNA here is from genome assembly GCA_035260325.1 of Candidatus Methylomirabilota bacterium. Lineage (NCBI taxonomy): Bacteria > Methylomirabilota (SeqCode) > Candidatus Methylomirabilota bacterium. The sequence continues at coordinate 5,141 of DATFVL010000023.1, forward strand.
CGCCCGAGCCGAACGGCTACCTCCACATCGGCCACGCCAAGGCGATCTGCATCGACTTCGGCATCGCCCAGGAGTTCGGCGGGCGCTGCAATCTCCGCTTCGACGACACCAACCCCACCAAGGAGAGCGTCGAGTACGTCGAGTCGATCATGGCCGACGTCCACTGGCTGGGCTTCGACTGGGGCGAGCACGTCTACTACGCCTCCGACTACTTCGAGCAGCTCTACGAGTGGGCCGTGCAGCTCATCAAGGACGGCAAGGCCTACGTGGACGAGCTGACGGCGGAGCAGGTGGCCGAGTACCGCGGCACGCTGACCACGCCCGGGCGCGAGAGCCCGTACCGCAATCGCCCGGTCGAGGAGAGCCTGGACCTTCTCGACCGCATGCGCCGCGGCGAGTTCCCCGATGGCTCGAAGACCCTCCGCGCCAAGATCGACATGGCATCCGGCAACATCAACCTGCGCGATCCCGTCATGTACCGCATCCGCAAGACCCCGCACCATCGCACGGGCGACAAGTGGTGCATCTATCCCATGTACGACTGGGCCCACGGCCAGTCCGACTCGATCGAGGGCGTGACCCATTCCATCTGCACGCTCGAGTACGAGGACCACCGCCCGCTCTATGATTGGTACCTCGGCCAGCTTGGCGTACACCATCCGCAGCAGATCGAGTTCGCGCGGCTGAACCTCTCGCACACCGTCATGTCGAAGCGGAAGCTCCTCGAGTTGGTGCAGGGGGGGCTCGTCAGCGGCTGGGACGACCCGCGCATGCCGACGCTCGCGGGCTTGCGCCGGCGCGGCTACACGCCCGAGTCCATTCGCGACTTCTGCGACCGCATCGGCGTCGCCAAGGCCGACAACCTCGTGCAGACGGCGCTGCTCGAGCACTGCGTGCGCGAGGACCTGAACAAGCGCGCCGAGCGCCGCATGGCCGTGCTCCGGCCGCTGAAGCTCGTGATCGAGAACTACCCCGAGGGGAAGGTGGAGGAGCTGGAGGCGGTCAACAACCCCGAGGATCCGGGGGCCGGGACCCGCCGGGTGCCCTTTTCCCGCATCCTTTATATAGAGCACGAGGACTTCAGGGAGATCCCACCCCCCAAGTATTTCCGGATATCCCCCGGCGCCGAGGTGCGCCTGCGCTACGCCTACATCGTCAAGTGCACCGGCGTCACGAAGGATCCGTCGGGGCAGGTGACCGAGGTGCGCTGCACGTACGACCCCGCGTCGCGCGGCGGAGACTCCGGCGGGCGCCGCGTGAAG
>DATFVL010000024.1 GCA_035260325.1 Candidatus Methylomirabilota bacterium
AAGCCGATGCCGGGTCACGCGTGGGCGCCGAGCCTGGCCGAATCGTGGACGGCGTCGAAGGACGGGCTCACGGTCGACTTCCTCCTCCGCAAAGGTGTGCGATTCCACAACGGTGATACCGTCAGCGCCGACGACGTCAAGTTCTCGTTCGACCGCTACAAGGGCGCCGGGGCCAAGCTGCTCAAGGACCGCGTGCGCGATGTCCAGGTCGTCGATCCGGGTCGTGTGCGCTTCCACCTGAAGGAGCCGTGGCCGGACTTCATGACGTTCTACGGCACGTCCGCCACCGGCGCGGCCTGGATCGTGCCGAAGAAGTACGTGGAGAAGGTCGGCGACGACGGCTTCAAGAAGGCGCCCATCGGCGCCGGACCGTACCGCGTCGTGAGCTTCACGCCGGGCGTGGACCTGGTGATGGAGGCCTTCGAGGGATACTGGCGCAAGGTGCCTTCCGTGAAGCGGCTCGTCTTCCGCAGCATGCCCGACGAGACCACGCGCGCCGCGGCGCTGAAGGCCGGCGACGTCGACATCGTCTATCTCCTGAGCGGGCCGACGGCCGCGGACGTCAAGCGAACGCCCGGGCTGCGCCTGGCCGCCGCCAGGCCGCCCGGCGTCGCCTTCCTCGACCTGCCGGAGCAGTGGGACCCGAAGTCGCCGTGGCACGACCGGCGCGTGCGCCTGGCGGCGAGCTATGCCCTCGATCGCAGCGCCCTCAACGAGGCAGAGACGCTCGGGCTCTCGCGCCCGACCGGGGCCCTCATCCCGCGGGTGCTGGAGTTCGCGCGCGCGTACGATCCGCTCGCCTACGATCCAGCGCAAGCCAAGAAGCTTCTCGCGGAAGCCGGCTATCCCAACGGCTTCGACGCCGGCGACCTCACCCCGTTCCCTCCGTTCTTCTCGCTGGCCGAGGCGATCGGCAACTACCTCCAGGCGGTGGGCATCCGCACGCGCGTGCGCGCGATGGAGCGCGCCGCGTTCCTCACCGCGTGGCGCGAGCACAAGATCAAGGGCGTCGTCATGGGACTCGGGGCCCCCGCCGGCAACGCGGCGACACGCATCGAGGTCTACGTGACGAAGAACGGCATCTACGCGTCGGGCGTGGTGCCGGAGATCGAGGACCTCTACCAGCGCCAGGCCCGGGAGCTGGACCGGAAGAAGCGCGAGGCCGTGCTGTACCAGATTCAGCAGATCATGCACGACCGGGTGCTGCACGTGCCCATCTACGAGCTGGCCTTCCTCTGGGGCATCGGGCCTCGGGTCGAGGAGGCGTGCGTGGACTGGATCAAGGGCTTCGCCTACTCCGCACCGTATGAGGATCTGAAGGTCAAGGCGCCGCGATAGGAATCGACAGCGAGGGAGACCATGCGCAAGACGATCACGGGCACCGGCGGGATGCTCCTGCTCCAGACGCTGAAGGACGCAGGCGTCGACTACCTCTTCACGAACCCGGGCTCCGCGGAGACCGGGATCTTCGCGGCGCTGGCCGAGGACGGTGATCAGCGGCTCGTGGTCGGCAAGCACGAAGGACTGGTCGCGGCGATGGCCGACGGCTACCACCGCCTGAGCGGCAAGGTCGGCGTCATCATCGCCCACGTGATGGGCGGCTCGTACCAGCTGGCCGGACAGCTCTTCAACGCGCAGGTCGCCGGCTCGTCGCTGCTGGTCATCGCCGGGGACTGGGCGTCCGAGCTCCAGGACTACCGTGGGCTCGCGCCCTTTCCGGGCCTGAGCCAGGCCGAATCGATGCGCCCGTTGACCAAGGAGGCGCGCTGCGCCTACACGGTGCACACGAACCCGGCGGCCATCACCGTCGCCACCATCCGCGCGCTCCGCGAAGCGACCACGCCACCCACCGGCCCGGTGTACCTCTCCATCAGCGCGGCCCTGCTCAATCGGGAGGGCCTCGAGGCGGAGATCGGCGAGGGGGCGCAGTACAAGATCGAGCCGCCGGGGCCGGCGCGCCGGCAGACGGTCGAGGCGATCGCCCGCCGGCTCGGCGAGGCGCAGTGCCCGGTGCTGATGTTCGGCGACGACGTCTGGCGCGACGGTGCCGCGGCCGAGGCCGTGCGCCTGGCCGAGACGCTCGAGGCGCCGGTGTTCAGCACCCGGCAGATCTTCGCGAACTTTCCCTCGCGGCACCCGCTCTACTGCGGCATGTACCCCGTCTCGAAAGAGTTCGAGAAGGTCACCGGTCTCCGACCCGACGTGATCTTCCTCGTCGGGTGTCAGGGCGTGCACGGCAGCGTCGCCGAGCCGTGCGTGATGCAGATCGGGCCGAACCCGCTGCTCATGGGCCGCCACTACCCGCTCGATCTCGCGGCGCAGTGCGAGCTGCGCGAGACGCTGCGGAGCCTCGGCGAGGCGCTCATGCGCCTGCACGGCGCCGACCGGGTCGCCGCCTGGGCCCGCCAGCGCGCGAACGTGCGCGCGTACGCGAAGCTCCTGATCGAGCGCGAGGAGACCCTCGTGCGCGAGCACCAGAACGACACGGTCGTGCATCCGAGCGTGCTCGAAGCCCAGCTCGCCGACGTCTTGCCGAAGAACACCGTGATGGTCCAGGAGAGCTCGACGGCGCGGACGACGCTGCTGCCGTTCGGGTATCAGGGGATGGCCTGGACGCGCAGCGGCGGCGGGTCGCTGGGCTTCGGCGTGGGTGGCGCCATCGGCGCCAAGATCGCCGTCGGGCGCGAGCGGCCCGTGGTGCTGCACCTCGGCGACGGCGCGCTCACCTACAGCGCCGCGGGGTTCTGGACGATGGCCCGGTACAACACCGCGGTCCTCACCGTCGTCTCGAACAACGAGAGCTACCAGATCGTGCGCCACAACTGGGCCAAGGACATGCCGGACAGCAAGATGATCCGGGAGGGCAAGTATCCGGGGCTCTGGCTGAGCGCCCCCGCGACCGACTACGTCGCGCTCGCCCGCGCCCAGGGCGTGGAGGGCGAGTGCGTGCGGAGCACGAAAGAGCTGGAGCCGGCGCTCCGGCGCGGCGTGGACCGGATCACGCGCGACAACCGGCCGTACCTGGTCGAGGTGGCGGTCGCCCGCGAAGGGGTGGGCGCCGATTCGACCTGGTATCAGGACTGGCGGCTGTGAGCTGCGGGCGCCGGACGGAGCCGACGACGCGGACACGACGCGGGTTCTCGCGCGCGCTCCCGGTCCTCGCGGTCCTCGGCGCTATCGCCGCGTCGCTGTCGCCCGCCGTGGCGCAAAAAGGGCCGATCCGCATCGGCTTCCTGTCGCCGCTCACCGGCGGCGCCGCGCAGATCGGGCGGGACATGGTGAACGGGTTCGACATGTACCTGGAGGAGACGGGACACCAGATCGCCGGCCGGAAGGCCGAGGTGATCGTCGAGGACACCGCCGGCAACCCCGCGACCGCCATCACCAAGTTCCGCAAGCTCGTCGAGAGCGACCGCGTCCACATGGTGGTCGGCGAGACGTTCGCGCACATCGGGTACGCGCTGGCGTCGAAGGCCGACGAGTACCGGATGCCGACGATCTTCCCCGTGATCGCGGCCGACGACCTGACGCAGCGGAAGCCCTCGAAGTGGGTGGTGCGCCTCGGCTGGGCGTCGAGCCAGCCGTCGCATCCCTTTGGGGAGTACGCCGCGAAGACCCTCGGCTATAAGAAGGTCGCCGTGCTCGGGAGCGATTACGCGTTCGGCTACGAGGTGGTCGGCGGGTTCCAGAAGACGTTCGAGGAGGCGGGCGGGCAGGTCATCCAGAAGCTCTGGGCGCCGCTCGGCACCGTCGATCTGGCACCGTACCTCACGCAGATCAGGCGGGACGCGGACGCGGCGTTCGTCATCGTGGTCGCCGCCACCGCGCTCCGCTTCCCCGCGCACTATCAGGACGCCGGCCTGCGCGGCCGCCTGCCGCTGATCGGCGGCGCGGTCATCACGGACGAGTCCATCCTGCCGGGCTTCGGCGACGAGGCGCTCGGCATCGTCACGCCCCTCATGTACAGCGCGGCGCTCGATTCACCCGCCAACAAGCGCTTCGTCGCGGAGTACCGCAGGCGGTACGGCAAGGTGCCCTCGTACTTCTCGGAGACGTGCTACACGACCGCGCGCTGGATCAGCGAGGCGGCGCGCGCCGTCGGCGGCGCCGTGGAGGAGCGCGAGAAATTCCTGGCCGCGTTCGGCAGGATCGAGATCCCGGACGCGCCGCGCGGGCCCCTGAAGCTCGACGCCTGGGGCAATCCGATTCAGAACATCTACGTCCGCAGGGTGGAGCGGAAGGGCGGCGAGCTCCAGAACACGGTCATCCACACCTTCCCCGCGGTCTCGCAGTTCTGGACGTACAAGCCGGAGGAGTTCCTCAAGCAGCCGGTGTACAGCCGCGACTACCCGCCCTGCCGGCACTGCTAGCGGCGCCGCGCGATCAGCTGATCCTTCGCTCCCTCCACCCACGGGACGTCCTTCGGCAGAAGCACGGAGGCCGGGCGCACACGGTACGTGGCGGGATCGAGCCCGGGCGGCGGCACCCGCTGGGTCCGAAGCGCGATGGCCGCGTCCAGCAGGCGCTTGCGCGTGCGGATAATGCCCAGGTCCGCCCGGCCCAGCCGCTCGAGCGAGCGGTCGTACACCCCCTGGCTCTCCGTGATGGCCTTGTCCTGGCCGCCCAGGCCCGGCACGCCGAAGAACTTCCGCGTCCGCTGCGCCTCCCAGTCGGCGAGGTAGTCGTTGGCGAGGTTGGCGACGGGCCGGATGTCGCCGTAGGCCTCGCTGGTCGCCGGCGCGTACTCGGTGATGTGGATCCCCGAGCCGGTGCGGAACGCGGCGAGCTCGTCTGCGGTCACGGCGCGCGTGGGATGCCACGAGATGCACCAGTTCACGAGGTGGTCGTCGTCGACGGGGATCCACACGTGCGACTGCAAGAGGGCATCGCTCCCCACTTCCGGCGGCGGCATCGTGTGGAACGGGAGCAGGTACTGGGTGATGCGCCAGTAGTACTGCCCCGCCGGCGCCTCGCGCCGCGCTCCGATGAGGAGCCCGGTCTCCGTGTCGGCCACCTCGAGGTGCGGCGCCCGCTCGAGCTCGGACGCGAAGCCGAACCCGGCGGCGCCCCGGTCCAGGACACGCCGTGCCTCGGCGTCGCGCGCGTCGAGGATCCCGTGGAGGAACGAGATGTGCGCGGGGTCGACGCCGCCCTCGAGCGCCTGGAGGTAGTTGCAGTCCTGCCAGAACTTGGAGACGATCCGCTGGGCCTCCGGCACGAGGGCCCACTCGAGATCGGGCAGCCCGGGCGGCGGGCTGGCCGGCCCCATGTAGGCCCAGACGACGCCGCCGCGCTCGGCGCAGGCATACGCGAGCTGGATGACCTTGCCCTGGAAGCCGCCGCTCTCCGGCCGCTCGTTGGGCATGTCGATGCACCGGCCGCCCGGCTCGTACTGCCAGCCGTGGTAGACGCAGCGCAGACCCGGCTCCTCGTTGCGCGCGAAGTAGAGCGAGGCGCGCCGGTGAGCGCAGAACTCGCCGAGGAGGCCGACGCGGCCGTTCGGGGCGCGGAACGTCACCAGGTCCTCGCCCAGAAGCTTGACGCGCTTGACGCGGCCGCCGGGCACGAGCTCCGAGGACAGCACCACGGGGATCCAGTACTGCCGCATCAGATCGCCGATGAGCGTTCCCGGTCCCACCCTCGTCAACTGCGCGTTCTCTTCCGCGGTCAGCATCGCCGGTCCTCCTTCGGCGCGAGCGGTGGCGCGGCTGTACCGTAGCCCGGCTCGCGGGCCGGCGTCAATCGGCACGACGATTGGTAGATGTGGTTTAATCCGAAGCCAGACCGAGCGCGGAGGGTAAGGCGATGGCGACCCAGGCGACCGAGCCGCGGATGGAGCTGGAGCAGCACCTCCACATGTACCGCCAGATGGCGAAGATTCGCGCCTTCGAGGAGCAGGTGAACGAGCTCTACAAGAGCGCGAAGATGCCGGGGCTGGCCCACCTCTACGTCGGCCAGGAGGCGGTGGCCGTCGGCGTCTGCGAGGCCCTGCGCCGCGACGACTTCATCACGAGCACGCACCGCGGCCACGGCCACTGCCTGGCCAAGGGGGCGTCGGTCAACCGGATGTTCGCGGAGCTCCTCGGCAAGGAGCCGGGCTACTGCCGCGGCAAGGGCGGCTCGATGCACATCGCCGATCCCGAGACGGGCAACCTCGGCGCCAACGCGATCGTCGGCGGCTCGGCCGGCATCGCGACGGGCGCCGCCCTCTCCGCCACGATGCGCGGCACCGACCAGGTCGCCGTGTGCTTCTTCGGCGACGGCGCGCTCGGCCAGGGCCTCCTCTACGAGACGATGAACATGGCCGCGCTCTGGAAGCTCCCCGTCATCTACGTCTGCGAGAACAACCTGTATGGCGAGTACACGCCCTGCGGCGACACCATCGCCGGCGAGATCCTGGCGCGCGCCACCGCGTTCGCAATCCACGCCGAGAGCGTGGACGGCCAGGACGTCCAGGCGGTCAATACGACGATGCGCAGGCTGGTCGAGCGCGCGCGCCGCGGCGAGGGGCCGGCCTTCCTCGAGTGCAAGACCTACCGCTACTACGGTCACCACGTCGGCGACGTCAACCGGGAGTACCGCACGCGCGAAGAGGAAAAGGAGTGGATGTCCGAGAAGGATCCGCTCCTGACCCTGGCCTCACGGCTCACGGCGCAGGGGCTCGCCGACGCGAGCGTCTTCGAGCGGATCCAGACCGACGCGAAGGCGGAGATCGACGGCGGCGTGCAGTACGCGCTGGCCGCGCCGTACCCCGAGGCGAACGAGGTGGACGAAGACGTCTATGCGTGAGGTCGCGGCATCCTCACGCATTCGGCCCGGGTCATCGCCGTCATCCACGGAACTCGTTCACGGCCGCGTCCAGTGCCGCGAGCAGGTCGCGCCCGCGATGGAATCCACGCCGCATGACGAGCGTGAGCGACTCCCGCGCCTCGCCCAGGGCCGCGGTATCCGCACGAATGCGGCGAGATCCACGCGGTCGTACGGACGCGCGCGGTCGTCTCGCGCGAGGACCTTCAAGGCAATGAGATGGCCGAGCCGAGCGACCGGTACCCCGAACCCTGGTACGGCCTCGATCGGCTCCGCCGCAGCCACGATCTCGGGTTCGATCCCGGAAGAGGCGAAGAGCAGGTCGACGACTGCCCCTCGGACGTCTTCACCTGCGAGCGCGAGCCGGACGGTCGCCAGGCGTTCCACGGCGTCCTGTTCGATCGCCGCGACGACGCGCCAACCGCGCCCCTGGAGGTCGCGGACGAGAGCCTCGGCGTCGCGATCGCCGGCAACGAGCACCGCGAGATCGGCGTCGCGCGTAAATCGGGGTTCGGTGCGGGCGGACACCGCCAAGCCGCCGACCAGCGCAAACCGACGGCCGAGCTCCCGGAGGTCCGTGACGATGCGCCGGAGCGCGGCTTCGGCGCGGCTCAGGGACGTGCCGGCGGCCAGGAGATGGAACGGCCCCAGCCGTCGCCGTGCTCGGCGCCCGGGCGCGTTTCGAGCCAGGCGACCAACATGGCTTCGATCTCCCCGTCCGTGGCGTCGGGATGCTCTCGGCGGAGTTGCGCGCGGCGCATCGACTCGCCCAGCGCACAGAGATCGAGTGCCGTTCGCAATCGTGCCGCCAATGCGTCCGGAGAGTCGTCAGCCACAGGGTCATTGTAAGTCGTTCCCCGTGGGGAAGAAAATTGCTCCGCGTCAGGTCCGAGATGGCCTACCGCCGTCTTGACTCCGCGCCCAGGCTGGAGCAGCCCTGGTGGGGCAGCGTGGCGGCGGCGCCGGCGCGGGTCACACCGATCAGCAGAGGGCGATCATGAGTGAACGCGAGCTGACGTACGGCGAGGCGGTCCGCGAGGCGATCGTGAAGAGGATAGGCGACATGAAGATGATGAGCCAGATTCGCTTCACCCTCGCTACCAGATCCAGCCACTCCAGGAGATTTTTCGTACTGACCGGCATGGAGATAACGCGACTCTAGCGTCAACGAGTGTCAATCCTCAAGAGAAAGATGACCCCCTCGACTCCTGCGATCGTGCCGAGCGGAGCGGTCGTGTCTCGGAGGCGCCGCAGGCTGTTCTCCACATATCCACAGCCGTCCACAATGCGAAATTGCCACGGTCTGATGCGGATCGAGAAGCTATAGCCTCGAAAACCCCCGATCCTGCGGTCCACGACGAGACACCGCCTATAAACACCGCGCTGCGCCGGCGTTTGCGACATCTCACGTGCGCTTTCGCCGCTGTTAATGCGGCCGAGCGAGGCCTTGACACATTGATCGGCCGGCTTCATCGTCCCGGCAAGCCACAGCAAGCGAAGTCGCGACCCAGGGAGATTCGATGGACTCGGAGTTGTTGAGGCAAAGCCGCACGTCGTTCGCGAAGGGGCCGACCTCGATCCACGCGACAGGAGTGCAGGGCGGCAGCACGCTACTCGACTTTGGAGCCGCCCGACCAGCTCAGCGTCACTTCGTCTCGTTCCGCGCGGAGCGCCCGCGGTGCCTCGCGTGTGGAGCGGCGGTGAATGGTATCGGGGAGTGGCTTCGTTCAGCGTGTTCGGGCTAGGCTTCCGACCGAGTTGATCTGAGACGACTTCATCAGGTCTTTCCCCCACCCCGCCTCCATGGTTTGCCGTATTTCCGCAACAAAAGGAGAAGGCCTACCCTAGGTGGGAGGCCGATTCCTTTGTAGTGCCTGGCCCGGGCGGGGGGCGGTCTTCGATCTCGGCGCAGTCACGCGCCGGCATCCTGCGCGTCCAGCCCTAGCAGGGTCGGATCGCAGGGGGTAGTCGCGTGGAGGCAATTTGGTCATGATGCTCCTCGTCGTCTCACGCACAGAGCCGGGACGCTACAGGTACCTCAACCATGTCTTCGGTGGCGAGAGCGTGGAAGTGATCTTCGATCGTCGCGTCGTGGAGCGGCGCCAGCGTCTGGAGCGAGTTGTGGTCGAGCAACGCCGCGGGGACCGGCGCCAACGCGACGTCACGAAGGATCTTCAGGCGTTCGGCTGGGCGCTGGTGAGGCGCTAGGCGAAGTAAGGTTCGAGGACAGAACGCATCTTCCCGTCGAGTCGCATGGGGGCGTACCGGAGTGGAGCAGCGAACGCCTGAAATGGGGCGCCGGGCCCGTATACCTCTTTTACGAGGTCACTAAGAAGAGGGCACTGCTGCGGCGGGGGCGCATGCACGACCCTGCACGGCCACCCATACGGCCAACGCCCAGATTCGTCCATCGGGTCAGGGCATTGATAGTCCCGCTCTGTTCCGACCAACCGGTCCAGCTTCTCCCCTGGTTCATGCGCCGTGGCGGCTCCGCCGGGGATGTAAATCGCGACCAGGTCGTCGCTCCCCACCAGCTCGCCCGCCATCTCCTGAAGCCTCGTCAAGCCCGTGTCGGGGACGGCAACGTGCCCGCAGTCTTCGCCGAAGCGATGCCTCGCCTGGAGCCACCGGATCGCGCGCCGCGCGTTTGGCAAACGCGACAGAACCTGCTGGCTCATCTCGTTTCATTCGGTCGGGTCATGCGCTCGACGATCTCCGGGCGTGACGTGTTGCCTAGAGCGCGCGACCACGCACCTCTCCGGCGGGAACGCGGATCACGCCGACGATTTTCAGGAGATTGCTCTCGTCAGAGGAGCGCCGTTCGCCACGGCGGCGGTTCTCTGTCGTCGTGCTCGCCCGCGAGCGGCGCTCGCCGCGGCGGCGGTTGAGGATCACCTCGAAGCGGTCGCCGAGGTCCTGCTTGAGGAGCTCGTAGATGTCCTGACGATCGGTCGACACGATGAGCAGGTCGCGGCGGTTAGGCATCGGCTGGATAAGATTACGCGGTTTGCGCGCGCCGCGCCAGAAGGAAGCTAGAGCCAGACCGCAGTTTTCCGGAAATCTCTTGGTTCGCCCAGACTCAGTTCGACACCATCGATTGATCGTAAACGTCTGCCCACCAGTGAAACCGGAGCCGTGATCTTGGGGAACGCGGTTCGAACGCGAAGCCGTCCCTCACCATTTGATTGATGTCGAGGAGTCGCTCAGGACTGTGAGAGTAGATCGTGACAGTTGTGTCGACGTCCGGCTCCAGACTCCAGGTTCATTTGAGCCCGGCCTCCCGGAGCCGTGGGAACACGACGTCGCGGAATGCGGCGATCTCCTGCTCCGGAGGCCCGAAGGTCAGCGTCGGCATCAGATAGAGGTTCCTCACGCCGAGCTTCGCCATCTCCGCGATCCGCCCCGCGCAATCCCCCGGCGCCCCGATCAATCCTAGCGCATCGCACAGCTGCGCGACGACCTCGTCGGAGACGACCGACGTGGCGTCGATAGCCGCCTCCCAGTCCTGCGCGTGCGACAGATCCGGATAGATCTTGTGGACCGCCTCCGGAATCTCGAGCTTCGGCAGCCGGATGCCCGCCGGCTCCAGCCAGTGCCCGCCCCACCGCAGCACGCCCCAGTGAACAGCCGTCGGCCGCGCGAGCCGGCGCGCCCCGGCCGTGGTCGCCGCCGTCGCCGTCCGCACCGCCCAGATGACCTCGAGGTCCTCGACCCGTCGCCCCGCCCGCTTGGCGCCGCGGTGGACCCACTTTCCCGTTTTCGGGTGTTGGCCTCGCATCTCCGACGTCCGCGATCGCCGCCGGAACCGCGGGCGATAACGTCTGACTTTCCCGATTTCGCTCCTTTTCGGCAAAGTGTCGCGAAATGCTCATCATGAGCCGGTCGTTGCAAAACCTTGGCCCCGGGGCGATGTGGAGGGAAGAAGTCAGGCGGCAGCGGGACAGCTCTGGAGTCTACAGAAACTTTAGAGCGCATCGAGCCGGGGGGCGGACGCTTTTCGTGGGAAGGAGCCCGTGCGGCATCGGCCGCCCCGAACGGCATCATCCCTCGGGCGAGGGGCCGCGCGGTCGAGCGTGCAGTCATGAGCGGCCGCCCGATTCGCCCTCGTGGAGAATTCGGAGCACCGTGTCCGCGGCGTCGTCCACGCCCATGCCGGCGTCAGTGAGGCGGCCCACGGCGCCGATAATAGCGATCATCGGGTCGGACGCGGCGAGCTGAAATCGGAGGCTAGGCGACATAAAGCCCGTTCTCAGTCGTTCTCAGTCGTTCTCAGCATCGGGTGCGCGCCGCGGCGGCGCGGAGACGCGCTCGTGCAAGCGGTCATCAAGCGCGGCCGGCCGCGCGACATCGCGATGTTCTTGATCCTGAGGTACACCGGCATGCGACGTGATTCGGTCGTCACGCTGAAGGTGAAGAATCTCGATGGCGACTGGGGGCTACGCGGGGTGCGCGTCAAGGGCGGCACGACGCGCGACATCCCGGTCCCTGAGCCGGTAATGACGTACCTGCACACGTACGTGCAGGATGTGCTTCCGCGCGTGGTTAAAAACGTCGCGCCGGACACGCCGCTGTTTTGGTCCAGGTGGAGTCGCCCGGTAGTCGGCCGGACCGTGCGGCCGATGAACGGCAAGAATCTCTGGCGGCTCACGAAGTTCTACGGCCGTATGGTCGGTGCCCCCGAGCTGAAGCCGCACGATCTGCGCCACGGCGTCGCCATGGAGATGTACGGCGAGCACGGGGATCTCGAAAAGGTCCGCGCGCTGCTCGGCCACACGCGCTTCGACACGACCCAGATCTACGCGTCGATCCGACCCGCGCAGCTCAAGCGCGCGGTCGGCTTCTACGACGAGAAAGCGAGGCGGATGCTCGGCGCCTGAGGTGAACGACGCGTCCGTGTTTGAAGAAGTTGCTGCAGCGCGAAACAAAGTTCTTCAAACACGCAGCGTTAAACATCAATGAAATTCGAATGGTGGCCCCAACGGGATTCGAACCCGTGTTTGCAGTCCGCCACGCGCTTTCGTATTGGTCGAAGGAAGTTAGGCGCTGTTGACTAAACGCTTGCACTCCCGGGATTGAAACGCGCTCGTGATTTACGTCCCCCTCGCCGTTCTGAATCGCACGCGTTCTCATCAGCCGAGACACAGCTGAAAAGTTTGGGGCAGAGCCTGGAATCGACGCGCGAATTTCCTGGGAAACTGGGAATCGGACCGACATTCCCGGTGGCCCAGGTGTCGGCGTCCTTTCGGTGGTTGCAAGGGCCTGCAACCATTGCACCCACATTGTGCTGGTAAACATCACATATTCTGCTAGGGAGAAATTCGATGTCCGCGACGAGCGTTCAGTTCACGGTTGCAGCCCATATCATGGCGGCTCTTGGTTTTTTTCGCGGCAAGGAAATCCCTTCGGCAACTCTCGCTGAAAGCGTGAATGCAGACCCCACTTTCGTGAGGAAATCGCTCTCGAAACTCTCCAAGGCTGGCCTGATCGTCACAACGCGCGGTAAGGACGGCGCGCGCACCCTTACGCGTTCCCCTGAACAAATAACGCTTCTAGACATTTATCGGGCCAGCGCGGCACCACCGACATTCGCGATTCATAACTATCCTAACGCAGGCCGGACTCCGTCACGTCCTTCGCGATCGCATCGCTCTCTCGCTCTTGGTCTTCCCGGGAGCGACGATCGTGCTTGCTCGCGAGCGCTTTACCCAACATCTCCGCTGTCATCGTCCGTTTCACGAAAGCTGGCACAAATGCGTCCATGAAGCGATTCAGTCGGCCCGGAACTATTCTGGACCGGTTTTCCCGCAGCGCGTTAAGGCCCTCGGATACGCACTGCTCCACGCTCATCGGCTTCAT